>DASTSF010000294.1:0-2302 GCA_035760825.1 Bacteroidia bacterium | reverse complement strand
CTCGTCAAATATTCTTTTGCGAACGGAGAAGCAGGTCCGCAGGAAAAGATCATGGATGTGGTCATGCAGAACCCGGACGACAAAACACCGCGCATCCGCTTTGATCTTGGTCCCAACCAGGTGTATCGCAACCGTTACGTCATCACCGCTTACGGAAATGTCGTCGACCTCGATCAGAAAAAGATCCTCGTCGATCAGCACGACCGTTTTGTGCGCGCATCCGGCGACAGCCTTATTTTTTACACCAACGATATTTTCAAAGGGAAATATTATTCCGTGCTCAACCTGGTTACCGGGAAATACGAACAGGTGAAAGACCCGCTGTTCCGTGCGATCACAGGGAAAGACGTGGAGCCTGATTGTTCCCAGCGTATTTTCAGGATCTATTACTATCCGCCTTCCGCGCCGAAGATCGAGCTGGTGCGCGATGCGGGTTACGGAGAAGATATTTCCCTCATTCCGGGAGCACGTCCGCGCCTTCCGCTGTTCTGGATAGACGACGACAATTTCCTTTACCCGAACTATTCCTCCGCGCACGATTACGTGGCGATCATGAAAGTTTCCGTCAGCGCAAAATCGGAAGAGAAGATCGGCGATGTCGATCAGCTCCCCGAGAACAGGGCGCTCTCCGAGTTTTTCCGCGATGCGGACGGGCAGATCGAATACCGGTGCAGCCGCGGACTTTACCGTGTCGATGTCGAAAAGAAAAAAGTGACGGAAATGCAGTTCATCCCGGAAGGGAACGGCTTTTCCATTTCCTCGAATGATGTCGACAGCAAAGGAAGGAATATCCGCAGCGGGGAAACAGTGATCGGGAACTATTACTGTGATCCCTCGCTCGCATCCACGGGGACGGGCGTCATCGCTTTTCCTTACGAGATGGTGCTGGGCGGCGATCATTACCTGCAGGGCGCTGCGGTCTGGTGCGCATCTTCTTCCAAATGGAAAACCGTCGGCGACAGTGATCTTTCCGCCGTCGTCGGGTGGATCGAAGAATGATCCTGCGTGTTGCGTACATTTGCCCTGATTCAACGAAACTGATTGTAACGGAATGAGCGAAGCGAATAAGATCGTTGTTGGTATCACGCAAGGTGATTTCAACGGAATCGGACCTGAAGTGATCATCCGCACGCTGTCCGATCCAATGCTGTGCGAGCTTTGCACGCCCGTGGTTTTTTCCAGCCAGAAAGTGATGAATTTCTGGCGCAAAACAACCGGTCTTGAGGAATTCAATTTCCAGGTTGTCCGCGATCTCGATCAGCTTAACCCGAAAAGGGCAAACCTGTTCAGCTTCTTTGAGGAGGATGTCGAGGTGGAACCCGGGAAACCTTTGCCGCTGGCAGGAAAATATGCCATCCGATCGGTCGATGTGGCCTGCGAAGCTTTGCTGAACGGGAAGATCGATGTGCTGGTCACTGCCCCGCTGGATAAGAATTCTGTTGCTGCGGAAATAGCTGATTTCAACGGCCATACGGAATACCTGCGCAAAAAGCTCGGTGCGGAATCGTCCATTATGCTTCTTGTCAACGAAGATCTTCGTGTCGGGCTCGTGACGGATCACGTCCCGCTCCGCGAAGTGGCAGCATATATAAATAAAGACCGCATTGTTTCCCGCGCAAAGCTCATGGCGAAATCGCTGCTGGAGGATTTCGGCGTACGGAAACCGAAAATCGCGGTGCTCGGCCTCAATCCGCATGCCGGTGACGGCGGT
The DNA here is from genome assembly GCA_035760825.1 of Bacteroidia bacterium. GTDB lineage: Bacteria > Bacteroidota > Bacteroidia > Palsa-965 > Palsa-965. The sequence continues at coordinate 591 of DASTSF010000294.1, read as the reverse complement.
ACGCTGGGGAAAGAAGAACTGGAGATCATTGCTCCGGCGGTTGCACAGCTGCGGAGTGAAAATGTGCTTGCTTTCGGACCTTATTCCGCCGACGGGTTTTTCGGCTCAGGCAATTACCGCAATTTCGACGGCATCCTGGCCATGTACCACGACCAGGGCCTCGGGCCTTTCAAAACACTTTCATTTTCCGGTGGTGTCAATTTTACCGGTGGAATGAAATATGTCCGCACATCACCTGATCACGGCACGGGCTACGATATCGCCGGCAGGAACGAAGCGAACGAATCCTCCTTCCGCCAGGCGGTTTTTACGGCCATTGATGTTTTCCGGAAAAGAAACAACTGGGAAGAGATCTCCGCAGATCCGCTGAAACCCCAGTTCCGGCAAAAGGAATCACGGGAGAGATAGGGCTGATTTTAACTTTTTCGAAACATTTCCCCTTTTTTCATCGGTTTTTAGCCCGTTTTCAGCGAAAAACAGGTTTTTGACGATTGTTTTTTTGTTGATATCCTGTTAATTTATGTAGTTTTGCCACCTTTCCAAAAAAGGTTGCCGGATGGAAAAAAGGAAGGAATTTGTGATCCCGTTCAG
>DASTSF010000293.1:0-9660 GCA_035760825.1 Bacteroidia bacterium | reverse complement strand
ATGTCACTGAGCGAGGCAAACGAAGCCTTCGGCAGGAATTTCCCGATAACGGCAGAACCGTCGAAGCCTTTCGCTTTTTCCCAGGGCAATCCTTTCTCCTTGCATTTCGCCTGCACATCACGCGCCGTGAAGTCGATGCCGATACCGATCTCGTCATAATAACGCGGGGCAAATTCCGGGGCAATGTGTTTGCCCATCTTCGTGATCTTCAGCAGAATTTCCACTTCGTGGTGAAGATCGTTCGTGAATTCGGGATAATAGAACGGCTGGTTGCCCTTCAGCAGCGCGGTTTCCGGCTTGAGAAAGATCACGGGCTCCGCCGGAACGGGGCTGTTCATTTCTTTCGCGTGCTCCGCGTAGTTGCGGCCGATGCAGATGAATTTCATGGCAGTGCGTATTGAGTGGTGAACCGTGTCGGGTGTTTAAACGTTTTATGTCTGCCGGGTGCAGATCCCGTTTGCGATAACCAATTACTTCTTCATCGATAACCTCAGTTTCGTGATGACTTTCTTCGTGTACAGCGGGAAATCGCCCGACATCATCCAGTTGTAATAGCTCGGCTCTTTTTCAAAAACATCCACTACCGGCTTGCCGTTATGTTTTCCGAAATTGAAGACCGGAATGCCTTTCTCATTGTAAATGATGCGTCCCATGAGATCGACGTTGTTCGTGCGCGATGAAAAATCGGAAAGGAAATCCACGTCGCCTTTGAGCTCTTCGTAACGATCGAGCTGCGCTTCCAGCACTTCGTACGTGGCGACAATGTCCGCTTCCGCCGAATGTGCATTCTCGATCGTTTTCTTGCAGTAGAACTGGTAAGCCGCAGCGAGCGTTCGCTGTTCCATGCGGTGGAAAATATTCTGCACGTCGATCAGCTTGCGGGTGGAAACGTCGAACTCCACTTCTGCACGGAGGAACTCTTCAGCCAGCAGCGGGATATCGAATTTGTTGGAATTGTAGCCGCCGAGATCGCAGCCTTCGAGAAAAGCGTACAGCTGCTTCGCCGCCTGTGCGAACGTGGGCTCGTCTTTCACATCGTCATCGTAAATGTGATGGATGTCGGATGATTCTTTCGGAATGGGGATCGTCGGGTTGATGCGCATGCTTTTCATCTCCCTGTTCCCGTTCGGGAAAATTTTCAGGATGGCAATTTCCACGATGCGGTCGGAAGCGACATTGACGCCGGTGGTCTCGAGATCGATGAAAGCGACGGGGCGGTTGAGTTTCAGTTTGGTCATTTTGATTGAAAATTCAGGCTGTTGTTTATACGCAGGGATTGTTTCACGAAGGATTTTTCAGCAATGGTCATGATGAGACTCAGAAATACTTCCGGATCATTCCGAGCAGCTGCGCGTGAACGTCTTTCGTCCCGCACAGGAATTCCTTCCCGTGAATGAAATCGTTACCGCCCCTGAAATCCGAAACGATCCCGCCGGCTTCGCGTACGATGATCGCACCTGCCGCCACATCCCACGCGTGCAAACCGTATTCGTAAAATGCATCGAAGCGACCGCAGGCCACGTATGCAATATCTGTTGCCGCCGAACCCGGACGGCGTATCCCCCTCGTGGTTTTCGTCAGCTCGGTGAACAGCGCGATATAGTTGTCGAGCTTCGCGTGATCGTAATACGGAAAGCCGGTTCCCACGAGCGAATGGGAAAGCTGCTTCGTTTCGGAAACAGAAATGCGTTCCCCGTTCATCCACGCGCCGCCGTTTTTCCACGCGTAAAAACATTCGTCGAGGTTGATCTCGTAGATCACGCCGAGAACCGGTTCGTTACCTGAAACAAGTCCGACCGAAGTGGCGAAGCAGGGAACACCATGCAGGAAATTGGTAGTGCCGTCGAGCGGGTCGATCACCCAGTTCAGCGTTTCGCTTTGCGGCAGCGAAGCATCTTCTTCTGAAATGAAACCCGCTTCCGGAAGAAGCGCTTTCAGTCCTTCCACGAACATTTTCTCCGCCGTTTTGTCGACGTAGGAAACAAGATTGTTGAAGCTTTTTTCTTCGATGTCCGAACGCTTCACTTTCTTCCGCTCCTCGCGGATGAATTTCCCGGTCCGCATGCTCAGTTCCTGCACTTCCTCGCAGAGCAGCCTGAGATCAGCCGGTCCCGCAGCCAGGTGGCTCATGAAGAAGCGATGGTTGGTGCGTTCTTCTTCGCGAGCTTCCGGGTAAGGAAAATTCCCGTCACACCGAGCAAGAAGAGAATGAACGCGATGAATTCCGCCTGCACGACACGGAACGAACCGAGATAGAACATCGTCGTGTCGACGCGGATCAGTTCGATGAGGAAACGCTCGATGCCGTTACAGATCAGATAAACGCTGAACAGCAACCCGGGCGTCTTGAATTTTTTCCGGAACGTCCAGAGCAACGCAAAAAGTACAAGGCACATGACGGTTTCGTAGAACGGGGTGGGGAAGACCGGTGCCACGAGACGGGGATGGTCCGGGTCGCAATTGATCTGTGCGAGGATCTGGTACATCGGGTTGTTCTCGTCCGGGTTGCACATGTGGTTGACGTTATTCGGGTAATCGTACGACCACATCCAGTTCGGAAGAAAGCTCATCCACCCCGGTTTCGGCGCGGTGTTCACGATTCCCCAGTCGCCGTCGCCGGCCACCTGGCAACCGACACGTCCCACGCCATAGGCGAGAAGAAGTCCGGGCGCGCATGCGTCCATCACGTGAAAAAGTCCGAAGCCCTGCCTGCGTGCGTAAATGAGAACGGCCGCGCCGCCGCAGATGAGTCCGCCGTACATCGTGAGCCCGCTGAAGGAAATGAGAATGTCGGAGAAAGACTGCGTCGCGTTCGGACCGGCGAAACTCGGAATGTTCTCGAGGATGTGGAAGATCTTCGCACCGAGAAAGCCGAACAGCGCAGCGAGCAGCGTCATGTTCCCCACGTGATCTGCCGCGCTCACTTTTTCAATTTCTTCTTTCGGTTCCGGAAGACGTTTCTTTTCTGCCTGTCTCCAGCGCCACCAGGAAAACAATGTTCCGCAGGCAACGCCGATGAAAATATTTCCGTCGCCGGAGAGAATGTATTCACGCGGATTCGCGCTGAAGCCGGACGAAAAAGGAATGGAAAGCAGCTTCCAGCCGACGAGAAATCCGAAGATGAACTGCCCGGCCATTTCCTGGCGGGAAGCGCGCGCACCGACAATGATCTTCCGCGTGGTCGCTTTCAGCAGGCCGAGCACTTCCTTGCGGTGCAGCTCTTTGGCGAAGACCCATGCGCAGAGAAGAAAAGAGATCGCGACGAAAAATCCGAAGCTCTGCAGCAGTTTCAGGAACGGGATGTTCAGCCCGAAAAGATCTTTTACTGCATCGTAAATGGTGGGATACATACGGGAGTTTAAGTGTTGAAAAATGAATAATCCGGTTGCGTGCTGAATGAAACGCCGGCGATTCCGTCGTGGCCGGGCTCCCCGATACGGACGTTGCACACTTTATTCGCCAGCGAAGGATCGTAGTCCGTTTTTACTTTGACATAATTATCGGAATAACCGTACATCACTTCGCCGCGGTTCCCGCTCTCGAAAAGCACGGGCCGCACGGTCCCTGCGTTCTGCAGGTAAAAACGGCGCAGCTTTTTTTCGGAAAGGATGCGAAGCATTTTCGTTCGTTTTTTCCGTTCTGCGACGGGAACAACGTCTTTCATTTCCGCCGCGTCGGTGTTCGCACGTTCTGAATACGTAAAAACGTGCAGGTAGGAAACATCCAGCGCGTTCAGGAAATTATAGGTTTCGAGGAAATCCTCTTCCGTTTCGCCGGGAAAACCGGTGATGACGTCGGCGCCGATGCAGCAATGCGGCATGAGCGATTTTATTTTTTCAGCGCGCTGCGTGTAAACATCACGCAGGTAGCGCCGGCGCATGAGCTTCAGGATCCGGTCGGAACCGGACTGCAACGGAATATGGAAATGCGGAACGAATTTTTCCGACTGCGCCACGAAGGTGATGATCTCGTCCGTGAGCAGGTTGGGTTCGATGCTGGAAATGCGGAAACGTTCGATGCCGTTTATGCCGTCAAGCGCAGTGATGAGCTCGAGGAAATTCTCTTCGCGCTTTTTCCCGCCGTGAAACCCTTTCCCGAAATCACCGAGGTTGATCCCGGTAAGAACGATCTCTTTCACTCCTGATGCTGCGATCTCTTCCGCATTGCGTATGACATTTTCAATGCTGTCGCTCCTGCTTTTTCCACGTGCGAGCGGGATCGTGCAGAACGAACAGGTGTAATCGCATCCGTCCTGCACTTTCAGGAACGTGCGCGTGCGGTCGCCATGCGACCATGCGCTGACGAACGAATCGGCTTCCGCTATTTCGCAGGAATGGACATCGGCGAATTCGCGTTTGCGTATTTCGGACAGGTAGGAGGGAAGGTTGAATTTCTCCGTCGCGCCGAGCACGAGGTCCACGCCTTCGATCGCTGAAATTTCCTCCGGCTTCAGCTGCGCATAGCAGCCGATGATGACAATAAATGCTTCGGGTGAAACGGAAAGCGCATCGCGGACGATCTTGCGGCATTCCCTGTCGGCGTTTTCGGTGACCGAACAGGTGTTGATCACGAAAACATCTGCGCCCTCATTGAATTCGCGCTTTGCAAAACCGGCTTCTTTCAGTTGCCTGCCGATAGCGGACGTTTCCGAAAAATTGAGCTTGCAGCCGAGCGTGTGAAAAGCAACTGTCCTGGCGGAATTCATTGGGCGGTAAAGGTACTAAAACTGCGTCCCTTTCTCACCGTTCGGGGAAATGAAAATCGACCTGCCGGATTCTGCGGGAAGATTTTCTTTTTCGATTGCGGCCAATGTTGAAAAACCTGTTTAAAATGTAACGTCACGCCTGAACTTCCTGCGGGCTGCAAAGTGCTAAACTTGTTACATGCAAAAAAGGGCTTTGAAAAATGCGGCACGGGCGCTTTTCCCGGTTGCTTTTACGTGGACGATCGCGATGATGTGCGGTTGTGGCGGCGGTGATAAAGTGCGCAACGATTCGCGCCAGGTCTTTCGCTTTAACGAGCTGGGAGATGTCACTTCTCTCGATCCGGCGATGGCCGGCTCTTTCGAGAACAACTGGGCCCTGAACCAGCTGTACAACGGTCTCGTGGAAATGGATTCGACGATGAACGTGCAGCCCGTGATCGCGAAAAGCTGGAACATCAGCGACGACGGGATGACGTATACGTTCCATCTCCGCACGGACATAAGCTTCCAGGACGATCCGCAGTTTCCCGGCGGAAAAGGCAGGAAAGTGACCGCCGGGGATTTCGTGTTCAGCTTCGACCGCCTTTTCGACAAGAAAGTTTCCAGCGCATCGACACTCGTCGATATCATCGATCACGATCCGGGCAAAGCCAAAGACGGTATTGAAGCCAGGGATGATTCCACGCTCGAGATTCATCTTCGCCAGCCGTTCAAGCCTTTTCTCGGCATTCTGACGATGAAATATTTTTCCGTCGTCCCCAAAGAAGTCGTGAATTTTTACGGCGACGGTTTCGGAACGCATCCTGTCGGTACCGGCCCGTTCATGCTGAAATTCTGGAAAGACAAGATGAACCTCGTGCTCCGGAAAAATCCGAACTATTTCCGTTTCGATGCAAACGGCACGCGCCTTCCTTATCTCGACATCGTTTCGGTTACCTTCATCAAAGATCCCGAAGCGGCTTTCCTGCAGTTCATGAGCGGACAGATCGATATGCTTTCGGGCATAGACGCCATCAACAAGGAAAAAGTGCTGGAGAAAAACGGGGAGCTGAAAAGCGAATTCAAGGACAAATTCACGCTGCAGCAGGGACCTTTTCTCAAAACAGATTACCTCGGGATACTGGTTGATGAAAACATTCCGATGGTTCACGATAATCCATTACGCATCAAATATTTAAGACAGGCAATAAACTACGCCATTGACCGCGACAAGCTCGTGCGTTACCGGCGTTACAACCTCGGCACGCCCGCTACTTCCGGGTTCATTCCGCCCGAGATGCACGCGTACGATACGAAGAAGCTGCGCGGGTTTTCCTATGATCCCGACAAGGCGCGCGAGCTCCTCGACATGGCCGGCTTTCCCGGTGGAAAAGGATTGCAGCCGGTCGTGCTGACGACCACCTCATCGTATCTCGATATCGTCGACGAGGTGGCGCACCAGCTCAACGACATCGGCATTCCTGCGAAAGTGGAAATACTTCCGCCCATCACGTTCAAGTCAGCAGTAGCGGATTCGAAAGTGATGGTGTTCCGCAAATCGTGGATCTGCGATTATCCCGATCCGGAGAATTTCATGTCGCTCTTCTACAGCCGGCATTTCAGCCCGGAAGGAACGAACTACACGCACCTGCACGATTCCGAATTCGACGGCCTGTACGAGCGCTGCCTCACCGAGCAGAACGATTCCATCCGTTCCGATCTTTTCCTGCGCATGGACCAGATCCTCGTCGAGCAGTCGCCTGTTATCCCGCTGTATTACGATCGCATCGTCCGTCTTTTGCAGAAGAATGTTTCCGGACTTGGAATGGATCCGACCAACACCTACAACCTGGAGCGGGTGAAGAAGATATAATCCCGGGTTGTAGGCGTTGACCGGTCCATAAGGCCTGCATTTGTCCTGGACCGGAGCGATGACTTGCATGAAGATGGGAAAAACATTCCGCCCCGGAACGGTTGAAATGATCTTGAAAACTGCCCTTTGCGGGAACACGGCAATCCGTTCAAAACGTTATTTTTGCCCTTATTAAAATCAGCCAGTCTTTCAATCATTCAATCTTTATATGGGAGTTCTCGTCGGAAAAAATTCAAAAGTCATTGTCCAGGGTTTCACCGGGACCGAAGGCACGTTTCACGCAACGCAGATGATCGAGTTCGGAACCAATGTCGTTGGCGGCGTTACGCCCGGCAAAGGCGGCACGAAGCACCTCGACCGTCCCGTATTCAACACCGTTTCTGACGCGGTGAAAAATACAGGCGCCGACGTTTCCATCATTTTCGTTCCGCCTGCATTCGCCGGTGACGCGATCATCGAAGCGGCGGAAGCAGGAATAAAAGTGATCGTCTGCATCACCGAAGGGATCCCTGTGAAAGACATGGTGACCGCCAAAGAATACCTCAAAGGAAAAGATTGCAGGCTCGTCGGACCGAACTGCCCCGGCGTCATCACTGCGGGCGAGGCGAAGGTCGGCATCATGCCCGGGTTCGTTTTCAAAAAAGGCACGATCGGTATTGTTTCCAAATCAGGAACGCTCACATACGAAGCCGCCGACCAGGTGGCGAAAGCCGGTCTCGGAATTACAACGGCGATCGGCATCGGCGGCGATCCGATCATCGGAACGACGACGAAAGAAGCTGTCGAGCTGCTGATGAACGATCCCGGAACCGAAGGCATCGTGATGATCGGCGAGATCGGCGGCGGACTCGAAGCAGAAGCGGCGCGCTGGATCAAAGCGAACGGAAATAAAAAACCGGTTGTCGGCTTCATCGCCGGAAGAACTGCACCCAAAGGAAGAACGATGGGACATGCCGGAGCGATCGTCGGCGGAAAAGACGACACTGCGGAAGCCAAGATGGCGATCCTGCGCGAGAACGGCATTCACGTCGTGGAATCTCCCGCACAGATCGGCAAGACGATGGCGGAAGTGCTGAAGAAAGTCACCGCGTAATACCACGGTATCCATATTGACGAAGGCTGCTCCCACGGGCGGCCTTCTTTTTTGACAATCACGGTTCATAAAAAATCACCCGGCATCTCCGCTTTTCTTTGCTCCTTCACGACTTTGTGGCAATTTTGACGGCAACTTGGTAATATGTTAAGCAAACTCACTGTACGCAATTACGCTTTGATTGACGAGCTCAGCATTGAATTTGACAAAGGGCTCACCATTATCACCGGGGAAACCGGCGCCGGAAAATCCATCCTGCTCGGCGCATTGGGACTTTTGCTCGGCGACCGGGCTGATTCTTCCGCGCTCATGGATAAAACGCAGAAATGCATTGTCGAAGGAACGTTCGGGATAAAGAATTATTCGCTCGGAAATTTCTTCAGCGAAAGCGACCTCGATTATTCCGATGAAACAACGATACGCCGTGAAGTGAACGCCGACGGGAAATCACGTTCGTTCGTCAATGATACGCCGGTGAACGTTACCACTTTGCGCGCGCTCTCGGAAAAGCTCGTCGACGTGCATTCCCAGCATGAAACGCTTACGCTGAACGATTCTTCTTTCCAGCTGTCCGTCATCGACGCAGTGGCGGAAAACGAAGAGCTGCTCCGGAAATACCGCGATGCCTATTCGCTTTACCGCAAAACGCTGGTGAAGCTCAGTGAAGTGACAGCGCTCGAAGCGAAATCGAAAACGGACCTGGATTATTTCCGTTTCCAGTTCGACGAGCTGGAAAAAGCGCACCTCGAAGACGGTGAGCAGGAAAAACTGGAAACCGAACTGAGCACGCTGGAGAATGCGGAGACGATCAAAAACGGTTTGTCGTCATCCGCCTTTGCGCTGAACGGCAGCGAAGAAAATATCCTGCTTTCCATCGGGACGATAAAACAAGCGCTTTCGCAGCTGTCGAAATTCAACCCGCAGATCGCAGCGCTGAATGAACGCGTGAATTCTTCGCTCATCGAGCTGAAAGATATCGCCGCCGAGCTGGAATCGCTTAACGACGACATCGCGGTCGATCCGAAGCGCATGGAGATCGTGCAGGAAAAGCTGGACGCGATCTACCGGCTTGAAAAAAAACACAACGTTGCCACGGTAGCGGAACTTATCGCGCTGCGTGATTCGCTCAGTGAAAAGATCGCATCCATCGGTTCGCTGGAAGAGCAGATCGCGAAGCTGGCTGCAGAAACGCAAATGCAATTGAAAAAGGTGAAGGAGCTCGCGGAGAAACTGTCGGGGAAAAGAAGCGAAGCCGCGCCATTGCTTTCGAAATCGGTGGCGGGAACACTGAAGCAGCTCGGCATGCCGAATGCAATGCTCGACGTTCAGCTGGAAATTTTGCCCGAACCGCGCGAGAGCGGAACCGACAAAGCGACGTTCCTGTTTTCCGCGAATAAAGGAAGCGCGCCGCAGCCGCTGAATAAAGTGGCTTCCGGCGGAGAGCTTTCACGTCTCATGCTCAGCCTCAAATCCCTGCTCGCGGAACGCACTGCGCTCCCGACGATCATCTTCGACGAGATCGACACCGGAATTTCCGGCGACGTCGCCGCCAAAACAGGCTCCATTCTCGAAAAATTATCGCGCAACCTGCAGGTCATTACCATCACCCATTTGCCGCAGGTGGCGAGCAAAGGGAAATCTCACCTGTTCGTTTACAAAGAGGAAAGCGGGAAACGCACCTATACGCGCATACGCAGGCTGAACGGGGAAGAACGCGTGGAAGAGATCGCGAAAATGCTGAGCGCAGGAAAACCCGGCGATGCTGCGATGCGGAATGCGAAGGAACTGCTGGACGCGAAATAATTCTTCCGGCCGCGTTACATCTTGCTGTTGTTTTTTCTTCGCGATCGTTTTGATCAGGGCAGACATTAAGACATAAAAAAACCCTTTCTCGTGAAAGGGTTTTTTTATGCGGTAAGCCGCGATTACTTGTTTACTGAACCTGCGAGGTCAGAACCTGCTTTGAATTTCGCAACTTTTTTCGCTTTGATCTGGATGGTTTTTCCCGTC
>DASTSF010000292.1:0-6926 GCA_035760825.1 Bacteroidia bacterium | reverse complement strand
GTCGCCGGCGGGAAAGAAGCTTTCGAAGTTGTAATCGAAGCGGATGTTTTTCAGCTCATAAACAGATGCAGCGGTGATCACGGCAACCAGGACGAGCCCGATAATGCTGATCAGCCGGAAATGTTTGCGGATAAAATCCATAGAGCGTAGCGGGAAATCAAAATAACGGAGAAAGAACGAAGGAGGAAAGCGGATGTTTTGCGGCAGGGAAAAATTAACATCGTTTTGTTTAAGATGCGTCACCTGCTTTTTTTGAAAAACCGGTAAATAAAAAAAGCTGCCCGGGAGGGAGCAGCTTTTTCTAAAGGTGCAAATGCATTTAGATCTTTTTGACGTTAATGGCATTCAACCCTTTCCGGCCTTCTGATACTTCAAACGATACTTTATCGCCTGTGTTCACCGGTTGGTCGACCAGCCCCGTAACGTGCACAAAGATTTCGTTTCCAGAGCCGTCCTCTTTAATGAACCCGTATCCTTTGGTTGCATTAAAGAATTTTATTGTTCCAGTTTTCATGCAAAGAACTTAATTGTGAATAATTTATTGAATTGCCCGAAAGATAAGTCAATTTTTCAAAAAATATATTAGAGCGTTTCTAATAAAAGATGCACCTATTTTTGGACATGGAAAAGAAAAAAGACCCCGTGAATGAACCTGCCGGGAAGACGTATAATATCCCCGCCGACGGGTCGCTCGGGCTGCTGGCCCTGGGCATTGACGGACTGAAAGCATGGCGGAAAAAACGGAGAGAGCAACGGGAAAAATCAGAGGGAAAAACGGGAAGGGAGAACAATGGCTGAACGCATTGCGAAGCGCGTCCTGCTCATCGGGTGGGATGCGGCCGACTGGAAGATCATCAACCCGCTGCTCGAAAGCGGGCAAATGCCTGCATTGCAGAAGCTCATTTCCCGCGGCGTCATGGGAAACATCGCCACGCTCGATCCGCCCCTGTCGCCTATGCTGTGGACGTCCATTTCCACAGGGAAAACGGCCGACAAGCACGGCATTCTCGGGTTCGTCGAGCCCGACCCGGTGACGGGAAAAGTGCGCCCTTCGTCCGTCACTTCACGGAAAGTGAAAGCGCTCTGGAATATCCTCCAGCAGAACGGGCTGAGATCGCACGCGGTCGGCTGGTGGCCGAGTCACCCTGCCGAACCGCTCGACGGCGTGTACGTTTCCAACTTTTTCGCAAAGCCCAATGATGCGTTCGATCAGCCCTGGCCCGTCGCGGAAAATTCCGTTCACCCGGGAGAACTGGCGGAAACGCTTGCGGAATGCCGTGTGCACCCGGGTGAAATTTCATTCGCGCACATTCTTCCTTTCGTGCCCGATGCGCACAAGGTCGACCAGGACAAGGACAAGCGCCTGAGCGGCATCGCGACGCTGCTCGCGTCCGGTTCGACGTACCACGCGGTCGCCACGTGGATCATGCAGAACCGTGAATGGGATTTTCTCGCCGTTTACCTCAACGAGATCGACCTGTTCAGCCATACGTTCATGAAATTCCACCCTCCGCAGATGGCCGGCATGCCCGACGAGCTTTTTGCATTGTACAAAGACGTGCTCAACGGTGCGTACCGTTTCCACGACATGATGCTCGAACGGCTGATGGAGCTGGCGGGTGACGACACGGTCATCATCCTTACGTCCGATCACGGTTTTCATTCGGAAAACCTCCGTCCGAAATACCTGCCCACCGATCCTGCTGCTCCTGCCATGGAACATGCGCCTTACGGTGTGCTCTGCATCAGCGGTCCCGGGATCACGCCTGATGAACGCGTGTATGGCGCCACTTTGCTCGACATCGCGCCGACGGTGCTGACACTTTTCGGTTTGCCGGTGGGAAAGGACATGGACGGGAAAGCGCTGGTGCAGGTTTTAGAAAAAAACGTGCTGCCGGAATTCATCGAAAGCTGGGAGAACGTAAGCGGGAACAGCGGACAGCATTCCAGCGAAGTGCGTGAAGATCCCTGGGCGGCGCAGCAGGCGATGCAGCAGCTTGTCGAGCTGGGTTACGTGGAAGCATTGGGAGAAGACGACGCAGAATCGGCAGACAAGATCAGGCGCGAAAGCCGTTTTTACCTGGCGCGTGTTTTCATCTCCACCAACCGGCTCGACGAAGCGATCCCGGTCCTCGAAGAATTGCACCGCGAAGTGCCGGATGTCATTCGTTTCGGGCTCCGTCTTGCGTTCGTTTATCACCAGGCCGGGCGTACGGAAGATGCGCGGAAAATTATTGACGAGCTGCGTGCAAAGCAGGAACGGGAAAACGATCTTCCGCCGCTCGATTACCTCGAAGGCTCGCTGCTGTTTTCCGAAGGACGCCCGCTGAAAGCGCTCGCGCTTTTGCGTCGTGCGGAGCAGGGCAAATCACACATGCCCGGACTTCACCTGCTCATCGGGCAGATCTACACTTCGACGCGCAACTGGGCGGACGCCGAACGTGCGTTCATCCGCGCGCTTTCCATCGATCCGGACAATGCGCGTGCACATCACGGTCTCGCGTTCGCCGCGCTTCGCCAGGATAAGATCGAGCTCGCGATCGATGAAGCGCTGAATGCGGTCGGACTGAAATACCAGCTGCCGGCTGCGCATTATCACCTCGGCGAAGCCTTGTACAAATACGGCGATCATGAAAAAGCCGCGCAGGCGTTCGAGGTGTGTGTGCGCATGGCGCCCGGTAACCGGCGTGCGCGCATGTGGCTTGCGAAAATTTACAGCGAGCATCTCGGCGAAAATGAAAAAGCGGATGCGCACATCCGCTTCGTGAAGGAATTCATCCGCGGAACGATCACTGTCGTTTCCGGGCTGCCGCGTTCCGGGACCTCGATGATGATGCAGATGCTGCGTGCCGGCGGACTCGACGTTATTTCCGATGAAAAAAGAGAAGCCGATGAAAGCAACCCGAAAGGTTATTTCGAGGATGAACGTGTGAAGAAGCTCCACCTCGATAACAGCTGGCTGGCGGACGCAGAGGGAAAAGTGATCAAAGTGGTGGCGCCGCTGCTCCAGTTTTTACCTGCGGGATACAACTACCGCATCATTTTCATGCAACGCGAAATAGGCGAGGTGCTGAAGTCGCAGCAGAAAATGCTCGGCAAAAAAGACGACAAAAATTATCCCACGACACTGGCCGATGCATTTTCAAAGCAGCTCGAAAAGGCGCAGGCCTGGATGAAAGCGCAACCGTACGTGAGCTTCCTCGAAGTAAATTATCGCGACGTCATTGCCGACCCGCTTGCAAAAGCAGAGGAGATCGCCGCATTCACCGGAGAAAACCCGGACCCGCTGGCGATGGCTGAAGCGGTTTCCGGGGAGCTGTACAGGAACAGGAAGAGCAACGTTTGAAGAGTTGAAAAGTTGGAAAGTTTTGGGTCCAAAGCGTAAGGCTGGGCGGCAACGCGTACGGAAGACTATCGTTCCTATGCAAACCGACCAGAGATGCATACGAACTTCACTGTATGATTACCACTGTGCGACGGGAATCCTGCCGTGTAAAAATATTATCCTATTTTAGCCCGTTCAAAAAATTCATTCGCTCATGAAAAAATCTACCAGCAGCAAACTGAAGTCGTACACCGCCCTCGCGGGATCCATGACTGCGGTTGCCATTACCGCCCACGGACAGATCATCTACACGGACATCAACCCGGACACGATCGTTCATGATTCCATCACGTACGATCTCGATATGGACAACAACGCCACGCCCGAATTGCAATTCAAGGTCGGTGTGAGCACAACACCCCCGAACTATCCGTTCGTTTATGCCAGCGTCGTCCTCAATTCTCCTTCCACGAACGCGATCATCAGCAGCGTGCAGGGAAATTACGCTTACCCGATGCGCTTCAACAGCGGCGATACCATCCAGCCGTCCAGCCCGAGCTGGGTAGATTATGCCACGCATCCTTCCCAATACCTCGGCAGCGTTTACGGCTCTGCGCTTTACGGAAATTTCCGCGGACAGGGCGATAAATTCATGGGCGTGCGTTTCGACATTGGCGGGCAGAACCATTACGGCTGGGTACGCCTGTACGTTTCTGCAGGGGCGGACACGATCATCATCCGTGATTATGCCTATGAAGCCATCGCTGATTCAGCGATCATCGCCGGGCAAACTTCTTCCCCGCTTGGAATTTCAGCAGGCGGAAACGACGGGAATATCCGCGTTCATTCCTTCGAGAACAGCATCTTCGTTCATACCGGTGCGCAGAATCCTGACGGAAAAGTGACCGTGTACAACAGCACCGGGCAGGTTGTCCGTGAAGAAGAGGTCACCGCTGCCGACATGCACATCAGCATGGAAGGACAGGCCACGGGCGTTTATTTCGTCCGCGTGGTCGACGGTACTACGGCCGTTACACGCAAAGTATACATCCGCTGATCTTTTTACCGCATTCATTTCGGCCGCCGCAGGAAATTCCTCCGGCGGTTTTTTTTATTGCATCGCGAAAGCAAATTCATTCAGCGGCGCATGTCCCGTGAACGTTTAAGGAAGATGCGTTGTCAGCCCCCGCGCTTTGTCGTACTTTAGGCACTTGCCTTATGAATGAAAATGAACTGAAGAACGAAGAAGGGAATGAATTCCTTGAATTCTTTTCCCGCAAAGGAAAGCGCATCGGCATCGTGGTGCTGGTCGCGCTCATCGCCGCAACGGCGCTCACGTTTATCCTGCCGAAGGAATACCGTTCGCAGGGAATTGTTTTTCCTGCAAACAATAACTCCGTCGAATCGATCGTGGATAATCCCACCGTGGGTTATGATCTCGAAGCGGACCGCCTCATGCAATTGCTGCAATCGGATGCGATGTTCGACAGCGTGCAGCGGCATTTCCACCTCGCGGACTATTTCGAGCTGGATACGGCGGAGCCGGACTGGCGCGATGTGCTGCACCTCGATTACCTGAAAATAGTGAAGTTCGAACGCACGCAGTACATGTCGATCGTTATTTCCGCACAGACGAAAAAACCGGAGCTCAGCGCCGCGATCGTGAATTTTATCATTGACATTTCCGACGGCATGCGCAACAATCTCTACAAGCGCAACCAGCTGGCGGCTTACCGTTCGGTGGAAAAGAATACCTCGCGGAAAAAAACGTCGTCGATTCCCTCGAAAAGCTGGTGGCGGACCTCCGGGCAAAGCAGCCGATCAACCTTGTGGTGATGCCGAACAGCCAGTACGTGATCCAGGCGAAAACGGAAGCGGGCACGCCTGCAGGCACCACGCAGCTCGAGCGTGTGATGAACGAATATATTTTCGAACAGTTCCGCCTCAATGATATTTCCGGCCGTTACGAAAAAGCGAAGACGCAATACAACCGGCCGGTGACGCTCGTGTTCGTCGTCGACCGGGCGAAGCCTTCTTACCGGAAAGCATTTCCGTCATTGCGCGTCAACCTGGCGATCGCCGGGATCGTTTCGCTGGCCTTCTCCGTTTTCTTTTTCATGTTCCGTGAACGCGTGACCTCGCTGCGCAAACATTGATGCAGATGGAGCTGCAGGAGCAACATAAGAAGAACGGATACCGGGAACTCATCCTGCCTGCCGCGTTCGCGTTGCTGTTCGCGGTTTCCCTCTCTCCCGCGTTTCCTTCGCTGCGCAATTCGCTCCTGCTTTTTACCGAGCTGGCCGCCGTGGCGTACATGCTCATCTTCCGCAAAGGATGGCTGAACGGGCTGCTGCTGTTCCTGGTCCCGCTATCTGTGCCGGTAGGCGCGGACAATGGTTTCGTGATCGATCTGCCCGGCGAAGCGCTGACGGGCCTGCTCGCGGTGTCCGCGTTCTGCGCAGTGTTGTTTTATCCTGCGCGCTTCCGGGAAATTATCCGGCACCCGCTCGTCCTCATTGCGCTGGCGGAAATTGCGTGGATGGTCGCCTGCTCGTCGTTCAGCGCAGATCCGCTCGTGAGCTTCAAGCGCTCCATTGTGCGCATGGCGTACGTTTCTGTTTTCATGATCCTGTTCTCTTCCTGGCTCAGCGAAGAACGCAACCGCAGCCGGTTCATCCTGCTTTACGCGATCGGCTGCATTTTTCCCGTGATCAATACGGAGATCAACCATTCGACGCTGGGTTTTCTCCCGCTTACGGCGTACTGGGCGAGCCGCCCGTTCTTCAACGATCACACGCTGTACGGCGCGTGTCTTGCTTTCCTGCTTCCTTCACTCGTGATCTTCAGCGTGCGCCGGAAAATTTTCGGACTGAGCGGCTGGAAATATGCCGCCGTTGTCCTGCTCACGTTTTTCATGTGCGTCGCGGAATGGCTTTCCTTCTCGCGTGCGGCCTGGGTGAGCCTGGTCATTGCCGCGGTTTTCGCAGTGCTGGTCCGTGCGCGTGTGCGCCTGTGGATGGTGGTTTCGTTTCTTCTCGTTTTTGTTTCGCTGATTTTTTTCAACCGTGATTATTTGTCCGGTCTTGCACAGCGCGACGATTCCGTCAGCAGCAAGGGAACGATCACCGAGCACATTCTTTCGGTGGCGAACATCCAGACCGACGCATCGAACGTGGAACGCATCAACCGGTGGAACTGCGCGATACGGATGGCGGAAGAACGTCCGCTCACAGGTTTTGGTCCGGGCATGTACCAGTTCGAGTACGGGCGTTTCCAATTGAAAACCGACATGACGCACATCAGCACATACACAGGTGACCGCGGCCATGCGCATTCGGAGTTTTTCAACGCATTGTCGGAAACCGGTTTTCCCGGGCTGATCATCGTCGTCGTGATTATGTTCACCGCGATCGGCTACGGCCTGCGTGTCATTTATCATTCGAAAACGGAAAAGGAACGCCTGGTCGTGCTCGGCGTGCTGCTCGGGCTGGTTTCGTTTTACGTGCACGGCTTCTTCAACGCTTTCCTCGATACGGATAAGATGGCGATCCTCGTGTTCGGGAGCATGGCGGTGATCCTTGCGACGGATATTTCGCAGCGG
>DASTSF010000291.1:0-3752 GCA_035760825.1 Bacteroidia bacterium | reverse complement strand
ATGCCCATTGGTACCGACCAGTCGAAAACAAATGAAGTGACCAAGCAGGTGGAAGCCCGTATCAACCGTCTTCTCGGGAACGATACGGATATCGTTACGTCGGTGATCGCCAACGTCGCTTTCGGTGCAGGTGATCCGCGCGCGAACGATCTTTCCATCCAGCCGCACAAGGCGAAGGTGACAGTTGCATTCAAACAGTTCGCCGGCCGTCACGGAAAATCAACACGCGCCATTCTCGAACGTGTGCAGAATTCTTTCCACGACAACCCGATCCCGGGTGCGCAGATCGTCGTTGAACAGGAACAGGGCGGACCGCCCGTCGGGAAACCGATCAGCATCGAGATCACGGGCGACAACCTTGCCGCGCTTCCTGTTGTCGCCGACAGTTTGCGCAGCTTCCTCGATACGCTTTCCATTGCCGGTGTGCAGAAACTGAAAAGCGATGTGCAGACGAGCAAACCGGAACTTCTCTTCGACATCGACCGCGAACGCGCCAACCGCGAAGGAATTTATTCCTCTCAGGTGGCGAACGAGATCGCGAGCGGCGTGCTCGGACCCGAAGTCTCCAAGTTCCGCGACGAGAACGATGAATACCCGATCGTCGTGCGCTACAAAAAAGACCAGCGCTCCGACGTGAACACGATACAGAACCTGAAGCTCACGTACCGCGACATGACGATGGGCGGGCAGATCCGCAATGTGCCGCTGTCTTCCTTCGCACGCGTGGTGGATACCGTAAGCTTCGGCGGCATCAAACGCAAAGGACAAAAGCCGATCATCACGCTCGAGTCGGACGTCATCAGCGGGTACAATCCCAATGAAGTTGCGGCAAACGTGATGACGCAGGTGGAATACTGGAAAGAGCACCACAAAGGAATGCTCGCGGGAATTTCCGTCAGCATGGGTGGCCAGCAGGAGGAACAGGCGGAAACCGCATCTTTCCTCGGCATGGCGCTCCTCGCTTCGATCGGGCTCATCATCATCATCCTGGTGACGCAGTTCAATTCCGTCGGCAAGCCGATCATCATTCTCAGCGAAATCCTGTTCAGCGTCATCGGCGTGTTCCTCGGCCTCGCCATCTTCGGCATGAACGTTTCCATCGTCATGACGGGCGTGGGAATTGTCGCGCTCGCCGGCATCGTCGTACGGAACGGGATCCTCATTGTCGAATTCATCGACATCCTGAAGGAACGCGGACTTCCCACGCGTGAAGCGATCATCGAAGCGGGAAAAACAAGGATGACACCAGTGCTCCTTACCGCAACGGCAACGATCCTCGGACTTATTCCGCTTGCGGTCGGGCTCAACATCGATTTCGGTTCGCTGTTCACGGAACTGAACCCGCACATTTTCTTCGGCGGCGACAGCGTTGCGTTCTGGGGACCGCTTTCCTGGACAATGATCTACGGGCTCAGCTTCGCCACCGTGCTGACGCTGATCGTGCTGCCGGTGATGTACCTTCTTTCCGAGAATGCAGGCAAAAAGCTGAAGAAGCTTTCCGGGTCTGCAGCGGACGAAGCCGCGCATCATGCACACATGTATGGAACAATGGAACCTGTGCTGGCCGGGGATAAAGTATCGCACGACATCCTGCCGGACGATGATCATCGCTCGAATTAACCACAGAAACCCGGGTCCGCCCGGGTTTTTTTATGGAATTGCGCGGAACGTTCGTCTTTTCAATAACGGTAAGTTTGAAGTAGCTTCGCTCCTGACCGCATGAAATTTTTCATCACGTGCATGCTGCTGTTCCTGGCGGCGGGAGCTGTTTCCGCGCAGGAAAAAACATTCTTCGTTTGCGGGCACATTACGAACACCGATAAGCAGGCGGTTCCGTTCGCAGGCGTGCAGGTCGCCGGGAGATCTTCCGGCACGAATGCAGACCGGAACGGATTTTACATCCTGCGCACGGCATTACCGGCGATCGTGAAAGTTTCCGCGCTCGGTTACAAAACGCAGCAGCGCACGGTGAATGCCATCGCGGGCGCAGATACGATCCGCGCCGACTTCATTCTTATTTCTGAACCTGTGCAGCTGCAGCCGGTGGATATTTCTTCCGTTCACGCTGCGGAAAAAATCACCGAAGCCGTCAATCTCACCGACTTCGAGCTCCGCGACCACCTGCTGTGGCTGTTGTATTCGACGGCAAACAACAACAGTCTCATCGCTGTAACGGACACGTCAGGGAAGAACATTCATCGTTTCCCGCTTGCCTTTTGCGCCGAAGGCATTTCGCGCACGCAGCACGGGTATGTTTATGCGATCAGCGGCGACACGGTTTATCTTTTCGATCATAACGCAACCGGGTTCACGGATTTTACGATGCCCGTGAAGACTTTTTCGGAGCAGGTTCTCCCGCTCGTGGCGTGGAAAGATTCCGTTTACTATTACGAGAAGAAAGACACATCTCAGGCCATGTTCTCGTTCTGGTATTTCGATAAAAAGCACCACATCACCGGAACGCTTTATCATTTTCTCGATTATGAAAAATACGAAGCCAACCAGGAAACGAATTACGAGATCAACCGCATCAACGGCACGTTATCGGACAATGAAAAGAACGGGATGATGAGCGAAAACGGCGCCCCGCACGGGGATTTTTCACGCATGATCGCACTGACGACCATGATACAGCCGGTGTACTGCCCGCTGCGTCTTATCCGCGACAGCGTTTACATTTTCAATTTCGATGACGATTCCATTTACGTTTACGGGAAAGACAATCGTTTCGTGCGAAGAACGAACCTTGCCTTCGATCATTACGGGCTGCAGTACAAAAACAAAGACATCCTTGTCGATGAAGAAGGACGCTCGGCCTATTTCAAATACACGATAAAGTCTGTTACTTACCTTGAAAAAATAAACCTCGACAACGGCACGAAGATCAGTGCGCAGTCGCTCGACAAATTTCCTTTCATCGAAAAGATCCGCATCAGCAACGGGAGCGCGTATTTCTGCCTGTTCGATCACAGCGGCCCGGGCAAAAGCAGGACGCTGTACAAAGAGAAAATCAACTGAGCTTCGCCTTAACAATCCTTAACCGCTTCACTTTCGTATATCCACACGAAACCGTTGAAAGCCACGTTTTCTGCCTGTCGGAACGCATCCAATTCTTCGTATTTTTGCATTGACCTGAAATGAGCCACTCCAACGGCCATAACGAATTCAAAGCCGGAAAACTTCTTTCGCGGATACACACGCCCCAGGACTTACGACAACTTGCTGAAAACCAGCTGCCTGAAGTAAGCAAGGAACTGCGTCAATACATCATCGACCTCGTTTCCAAAAAAGGCGGCCACTTCGGTGCAAGCCTCGGCGTCGTGGAACTGACGGTGGCGCTGCACTATGTTTTCAATACGCCGTACGATCAACTCGTGTGGGATGTGGGTCACCAGGCATACGGTCACAAAATTCTCACCGGCCGGCGTGAAGTTTTTCACACGAACCGCATTTACAAAGGCATTTCGGGATTCCCGAAACGGTCCGAAAGCGAATACGATGCATTCGGCGTGGGACATTCATCCACTTCCATCTCTGCTGCGCTGGGAATGGCCGTTGCCGCCAACCGCAAGCAGGAAAAAGACCGCAACGTCATTGCCGTGATCGGCGACGGTGCGATGACCGCAGGACTTGCATTCGAAGGACTCAATCATGCCGGCATTGAAAAAAGCAACCTGCTCGTCGTGCTCAATGATAACTGCATGAGCATCGATCCGAATGTCGGGGCGCTGAAAGATTACCTCAACGACATC
>DASTSF010000290.1:0-2376 GCA_035760825.1 Bacteroidia bacterium | reverse complement strand
AGAATTTCATCCCGTTTTATCTTTTTGCTGTGAAAAAAAACCTCGCAGCTGAAATTCAACCTACGCGCAGGGTGCTTAACTTTCGCGCGCTTTCATGCTGAAAAGGTACGTCATCATCGTCGCTGCCGGAAAAGGTTCCCGGATGCAGGCCCCGGTCCCGAAACAGTTTCTCCGTCTCGCAGGGAAACCGGTTCTTCTTCACAGCATTCTTGCGTTCCACCAGTTCGACCCCATGGCGAAGATCATTCTTGTTCTTCCCGGCGACCAGCTGCAGCAATGGGAAAAGCTCGTGAAAGAGTTCGACGTTCTTATTCCCTGCGAGATCACCGGGGGCGGTGACACGCGTTTTGAATCCGTGAAGAACGGTCTTGCGCTGATCCCCGAAAATGAAAACGCGATCGTTGCCATACACGACGCCGTTCGCCCGCTCGTGGCGCAGAAAACCATCAGCGCTTCTTTCAAAGCGGCGGAACGTTACGGCAACGCTGTTCCCGCCATCCCGCTGAATGATTCCATCCGCCAGATCGAATCGTCGAGAAGCGTAGCCGTCGACCGCTCGAAATATTGCCTGATCCAGACGCCGCAGTGTTTCGAAGTCGGGCTGCTGAAAAAAGCGTACGCGCAGGAATACAAATTCACGTTCACCGACGACGCCGGCGTTATCGAAGCGCTGGGCGAACAGATCCATCTCGTCGACGGCAACCCGGATAATTTCAAGCTGACCACGCCGACCGATCTTGTGCTGGCCGAAGCCATCCTGAAAATGCGCTCGCAGTTCGTTCCCGACGTCAGCGGGGGAACGCATCCCTGATCTTTCCTTTGCTTCCGGAATAAAGCGCCGCTTCTGCGCCTGAGAAATTCTGCCTGCCGGCCAGGCAAAACACCCGCATCACGGGCACCGGGGTTCACACCAGTCTTTTCACCGCTGCCTCCGCAGAAATTTTTTCCGGCGAAACGCCTTTGAGCAGCAGCACGCCCGGTTTCTTATCCGCTTCGAACGAGCCGAGCTCATTCATCCGCAGCGCTTCCGCCCCGTTCTGCGTCGCCCACGTGAGCAATGTTTCGACGCCGATGCCCGGCGCTTTTTCGTGGATCACCTGAAGCTCGGAAAAAACGGAGAGTTTTTCATTGGACGCGTAGCTGTCGGTGCCCACAACGATCTTCGCGCCGTTCGCCGTGAACACGGAAAAATCGGGCAGCGTATTTTCGATGTAGAGGTTCGCGTTCGGGCACAGGCACCAGAAAATATTTTCGCGGGTGGAATTCGCCCATTGAAAATCTTCGGCGGAAGTGAACGTATTGTGAACAAGAACCAGGTTCTGCTTCCCGGGAAGCTGGGGCAACGTCCGGCGAAGCGAATTCACGCCCGGCGGATTGAAATACGAAATGTCCATCTTGAGGAAAGCGTACAGCTCTTTCATTTTCCCTTTCCCGCTGATAAAAAATTCATTCTCGTCCCCGCTTTCCTGGTTGTGGATCGTGGTGATGCGTTTTGCCGCTTCGCAATCTGCAGCGATGAGCTTCAGCAATGATTCCGAAACCGAATACGGTGCATGCGGCGCAAGAGACGCCGGCTCCGGGAATTTTTTCAGCAGCTCGCGGCCGGTTTCGCAAACGGGTTCCGCGAACATCGCTTTCAGTCCGAGCAATTCGACGAACGTGTGATAACGCAGCGTTCCCTTTTTCTTCTGCGCCACCGTGTCGGCGGTATTCGAAATATCTCCCACCGCGACGATCCCGTTCGTATACATTTCTTCCTCCGCTTCCGCGACCGCGCGTGCGATCTCTTCCGCGCTGAACTTCCCGCGCATGGGAATAAGCTCTTTCGCAAAACCGACGAAGCCCGTGTTCTTCCTGATCTTTCCTTTCAGGTGTGAAAGCTCGAGGTGGCAATGCGCATTGATGAAGCCGGGGCAAATCGTTCCGTCCAGCCTTTCCGCATCCGGGATATCCGCCGCATGGCGCGGATCGAGCAGATCGCTGACAGTACCGTCGTCATTGAGGACGAGGATACCATTCGGAATGAAACCAGTATGGGCGGAGAAAACGTGATCGGCGGAGAGGTAACGCATCAAAGACGAAATTACCGCATTCCCACAATACACGGCGGGAGGGGATCCGGGCAATATCTCCTTTCACATTTTATATAAACAAGTAAAAAATAAATTATTTATTTATTATAAATATATATAATATTTTATAAATTCACTAATAAATAATTCATTTATTAATATTTAAACCAACTACACAAAACATGAAAAAAACAATCCGTACGAAAACCGTAGCGCTTGCACTGTGCTTCACAGTGGCGTTCGCTTCACTGGCTGTATCGATCAGCCTGAAATCCTGGGGCTGTACACTGGACACGCTGAGCAG
>DASTSF010000289.1:0-2538 GCA_035760825.1 Bacteroidia bacterium | reverse complement strand
AAGCGGTCGCACCGTTTCCGCCGCTCGGCGACCACGAATATGAATAAGGCGATGTGCCGCCGGAAATATTCACCGTTGCAGATCCCGTGTTGCCTCCGTTGCACAATTCATCCACCTGGCTCGAAGTAAGCGATAGCGCAGTGGGTTCGGTGATCGTCGCCACGGTTGTCGCAATGCACCCGTTCGCATCCGTTACCGTGCAGGTGTAGGAACCTGCGCCAAGTCCGCTCGCTGTTGTACCGTTTCCGCCGCTCGGCGACCATGAATAGGTATAGGGCCCAACGCCGCCGGTCGGTGCAGCCGTTGCAGATCCGTTGCTGCCGCCGTTACAGGAGACGTTGGTGGTTGCTGTCACCGTTGCTGTAATTCCGCCTGTGCTCGCAACGTTGCCGGTTGCAGTTACCGTACAGCCCGCGGCATCAGTTACCGTACAGGTATAGCTGCCTGCGCCAAGCGAAGAAGCAGTAACACCTGTTCCGCCGGCCGGTGCCCAGGAATACGTGTAAGGCCCGGTTCCGCCGGAAGGATTCACCGTTGCGGTTCCGTTATTGCCGCTGCAGGTGGAGGGTGTCGTGGAAACGGAAGCCGTTACCGGGCTGGGCTGCGTAATGTTGAACGCTTGTGTTATAGTACAACCGGCAGCATCGGTGATGGTGCAGGTGTAACCCTGTGCCGTCAACCCGTTTGCCGTGGCTCCTGTTCCACCGTTCGGCGCCCAGGAATAACTGTACGGTCCCGTTCCGCCCGAAGGATTCACCGTGGCAGAACCGTTATTGCCCCCGTTGCAGGTAACGTTTGTCTGTGAAGAGGTTGTAGTGAGCGCCGGAGGTTGCGTGATGGTAATGGTCTGCGTGGTCGTACATCCGCCTGCATTCGTAGCAGTGACTGTATAAGTTCCTGCACACAAACCGCTGGCCGTTGCCGCGCTTCCGCCGGTCGGTGACCACGCGTATGTGTAAGCCCCTGCCGGTGATGGCGTGATGGTTCCGGTCCCGTTGCAACCGCCGTTGCACGAAACGTTCGTGGACGACTGGATGGAAGTCGGGTTGGACGGACCGGTTATACTAAATGTTTGCGTAGTGTTGCACCCCGCCGTGTTGCTGATGGTGCAGGTGTATGTTCCCGGACATAAACCGGACGCCGTTGCGGCCGAGCCTCCCGTCGGAGACCACGAATATGAAAATGGCCCCGTGCCACTGGTGATGGAAACTGTCGCCGAACCGTTACAGGCCGTGCACGATG
This sequence comes from Bacteroidia bacterium, assembly GCA_035760825.1. GTDB lineage: Bacteria > Bacteroidota > Bacteroidia > Palsa-965 > Palsa-965. The sequence continues at coordinate 1,296 of DASTSF010000289.1, read as the reverse complement.
AGGAGTTGCTTTGTGTTCCGCTCGTGGTGATGCCGCCTCCCACCGTTACCGTTTCAGTGGCGGAAACCACGATCGGTCCGGAACACGAAGTGTTGGTAACGGTGCATGTGTATGTTGTGGTGGCTGTCGGACAGACATTCACCGTGGCCGTCGTCCCCACGGGCCCGCTTGGCCCGGTCCATTGCAATGTATAGTTTGGCGTACCAGCCGGCATAAATCGTTGCCCGTCGTTCGAGGCGGTCCATTGCGTAGGGTAATTTCTCCCCGGCACGACAAACGCGGTGGAACCCGTTGCATCCTGTATCCCTTCGATGGCGGCTCCTCCGTTCCAGGTTGAACACAGCGGCTTGTTCTGGATATAAATATCGATGATGTTCGTTGATTCGTGGAGGACAAGCTGCGATGTCGCGATGAGGTTGTTGCAGTCGAACATCGCCACATCATTCCAGCTGATCACGAACTCACGGCACGGGGCGCTTCCGAAAACCTGCCAGTTCACATCCGTGGCCGAAGTAGGCGTTCCCACCGAGGGATCGATATCATGCCAGGGCGCCATGATGGAATTCATCGGGTTGGCGTTCGAAGGGATCGCGTTGTTGATCGGCCACTGGCAATAGCCGTTGGCCTGGGTCACATCGAACGTCACAATTGCATTGGAACCAATGACGATCTGGTTGTACGTGTTTCCGAAAAACTGGAAGCAGAACGGCATGTTGATGACAGGCGACCACGTATCATCGATATTGATGAGGACCGAATTTCCCCCCGTGTACGGGTACGGACTGTACGGGATGCCTGAAACCGTGTACGTGTTCGTCTGCAATGTTCCCTGCACCGTCGCCGTAAGGTTGACGCACTGACCTGAGCAGACCGGGGCCACGGTCCCGGTCGTCACCGCCGGGCAGGCCGATGCCTGCGCATGCGCTTGCCGGGACAAAACCAGCAGAAAGCCCAATAGCAGAACAATGGGAAAGAGTACTAATTTTTTCATGCGAAATCGTTTGGTGAGAGAACCAATTCTGTTTGCCGTTAACTAAATTAGAAAAAACAGGGAAATAATGAAAAAATCTAATGCTTTTCTTATCAATTCTTATTGCATAATTTCATAAAGCAACTCGTCTGTCTTTTCCGGAAAAAACACGGAGCGCATCACCTGTGCGTTTCATTCTCTCTCTTCCTGCTTTTCAATCAGGGCTAAGAAATTCCTGCATCGCCTTTCATTCACACAAAAAAAACCGGCATTCCCTCGGAGCCGGTTTTAAAACAAAAACAAAAAAAGATCACCTGACGAGGCTG
>DASTSF010000288.1:0-10356 GCA_035760825.1 Bacteroidia bacterium | reverse complement strand
TATGGTTGTGATGTTACAGGTGCGGATGATGAACGCTTTTTCCGCTATTCCGGGCCGGGAACGTATGAAAGGATTTTTTCTTCCGTGCCGTTCGATTGCTGTGTCAATGCAAGCGGATCACCCGGCGTCGGTTATTCACTCGCGTCACCGGAAAAAGATTATGAACTGAATACACAGAATGTGCGCCTCATGCTCGGGGCGATCCGCGCGCATCAGCCCGCATGCCGGTTCATCAATATGTCGAGCGCTGCGGTATACGGAAATCCATCCCGTCTCCCGGTCTCCGAAGATGCAATGCCGGCGCCGCTTTCTCCTTACGGAAAACACAAGCTGGAAGCAGAGCAGGTGCTGGAAACCTTTCACCGGGAGCACGACCTTCGCACGGTAAGCCTGCGCGTTTTTTCCGTTTATGGTCCGCGACTTCACAAGCAGCTTTTCTGGGATATTTTCCAGAAGACAAAGCAGTCGAAAAAACTGGAGCTTTTCGGGACAGGCGAGGAAAGCCGCGATTTTATTTACATCCGCGATCTCGTGCGTGCGCTGGAAACGGTGATGGAGAATGGAGCTTTCGCGGGTGAATGCATCAACGTCGCTTCGGGAGTGGAAACAACGATCCGCGAAGCCGCTTCCGTTTTCCTTGATTCCCTCGGAGGAGGATTCCAGCTTTCGTTCAACGGTGAGGTCAAGGCCGGCGATCCGAAAAACTGGCAGGCGGATATTTCCCGCATTTCGGGACTCGGCTTTAAACCGGCGGTAACCATTGCGGAAGGACTTGCGCTGACCGTGAAGGATTACCGCTCTGTGTGATCCGGAAAACCGCGTCGCCGGCTGTTGAACCAGATTTGTATTTTTGAAACCTATGGGGCGAACGGGAATCACTGTTTTTTATCACCGGATTGAAGCGGAAACGTGGCTCGGCGGCGCCAATTATTTCAGGAATCTCGAAGAGGTGACCGCCCGCTTTCTTACGGACGTTGAACTTCGCGGGATCAGCTACACGGATGTAAAAGTTTTTTACCCTGCGTTCCGGGATAAATTCCGGGTGGCGATGAACAGGTTGCTGCGCCGGAAGGAAGAACCGTCTTTCGTTTCGCGTGGGCGGCGGCAATACCTCGAATCGCTTTCACCCGGAAGGGAAATATGCGCATTCGTACTTTTTTCAGGTCATTTCCCGATGCTGGCGGATCTTCCCGTGATTTTCTGGGTGCCCGATTTCCAGGTGTTCCATCTTCCCGGGTATTTCAAACCGGAAGACATCGAACGCAGGAAAAAAAATTACGCCGCGGGTGCAGCAAAGGCCGACATTATCCTGCTCAGCAGCGATGCGGCCCGGAAAGATCTCAACCGTTTTTACCCCGGGCATGAAAGCAAAGTGAAAGTGCTTCGTTTTGTCGTTGATATTCCCGGCGCGGTGTATGAAAAGGATCCGCGTTTCCTGCTGGAGAAATACCATCTGCCTGAAAAATTCATCTATGTCCCCAACCAGTTCTGGGTGCATAAAAATCATGCGCTGATCATTGAAGCGCTCGCTGTCCTGAAGCGGCGGAACCATGAGCTGCATGTGGTGCTTTCGGGCAGCACGCTCGATCCGCGCAACCCCGGACATTATGATTCGCTGCTTGGCCTGGTAAAGGCGAACGGGCTCGAAAAAAATATTTCCGTCCTTGGGATCATCGAAAAAGAAGACGTGGCGCAGCTGATCCGGCAGAGCTGTTTCGTGATCAACGCTTCCCGCTTCGAAGGATGGAGCACGACCGTGGAAGAGGTGAAATCGATCGGGAAGAAGATATTGCTTTCATCGCTGGACGTGCACAGGGAACAGGATCCTCCCGGCGCATCGTATTTCGATCCGGATAACGCCGGTGAACTGGCGGAGCTCATGCTCTCCGCGTGGAACAGCTCGGCCGCCGGCCCTGACGCGGAAATGGAAAAACACGCACGGGAAACTTTGCCGCTCCGGCTGAAAGGTTTTGCGGAAACATTCGGCGATATTGTTCATTCATTAATGGATGCGGATTCGCGCAGGAAAAAAGAACAGGAAAAATGAAGAATGTACTGAAAGCTTTGTTCAGGATGCTCGGACTCGAAGTACGTCGCAGCGGAACGCCGGCGGTGCAACCGCAGGTCGCGAGGACAAAAAGGGACGAGGACAGCATGGAGGCGGGCATGTCGCGTGCGAAAAAGATGCACGGCGTCGAACCGTCTGCCATCATCGACCTTGGCGCTGCCGCCGGAAGCTGGACGGAGAAAGCCTGCACCTTCTGGCCGGATGCGTATTTCCTGCTCATGGAACCGCTGGAAGAGCGCAAAGAAGAGCTGTCCGCGCTCGCCGCGGCGCACCCGAAATTCAGAACTGTTTTCGCAGCAGCAGGCGACCGGGTGGGAAAAGTGAAATTCGTGGTCGCCGGCGACCTTGACGGAAGCGGCGTTTACGATGCGGAATCGACAGGCGGCGACCGCGAGGTGGAGCTGACCACGATCGATCATGAAGTGGAACGTTTGGGTCTTGCAGGACCATTCGTGATCAAGTTCGACACGCATGGTTTCGAAATACCGATTCTCGAAGGAGCGCGCGAAACGCTGAAGAAGACTGACCTTATCATCATGGAATGCTACGGTTTCCGTATTGCGGCGAATTGCCTTCTTTTTCCTGAAATGTGCATTCACATGGAAAAGCTCGGCTTCCGTCTTTCTGACGTGATCCATCCCGTGCGAAGGCCGGGTGACGGGATGTTCTGGCAGTGCGATGCTTTCTTCCTCAGGAAAGATCATCCCGCCTTCGCCAAAAACACCTTTGCCTGATACTGTATATTTGTTTCCGAATCTTTTTCCGCAACCATGATCAGTGATTTTTTGCGCAGAGTGCGGTCTTCCCTGGTCAGGCGTGCACGTACATTTACGGCACCTGCGCGCAGGCTTGCGTACCGGCGGCGGCACGGAAAAAAAATTTTCCTGGTCTATTCCATGGGAAAAGTGGGAACGACAACCGTCTATTCGCACCTGAAGACGCAGCACCCGGATCTTCCCGTTTACCATCTTCATTTCATGTCGGATTTCTGGGTCAACCAGAAGCTGCCGTCGCTTGATCCCGCTTTTCATGTGAATATTGAAGTCGCCCGGCAGGTGCAGCAGGCGCTGAAGGAACAACCCGGCAAACGCATCCAGATCATCACGATGGTGCGCGAGCCGATGTCGCGCGAGATATCGGATATTTTTCAGAACTGGAAAGGACTGTTCGGTGTTTCTTCCGTGAATGATCTTACGTTTTCCCGGCTGAAAGAGTACCTCGATGCCCACGATCACGAATATGTTCTTAACTGGTTTGATACGGAGTTCAAAGCCTGGACCGGTTTCGATATTTATTCGGTGCCGTTCAACAAGGAGAAAGGCTACAGTATTTACCACACAGGCAAAGCGGATATTCTCTGCATGAAAACGGAGGCCATGAGCACCTGTTTCCGGAAAGCGATGCGCGAATTCACGCACCTCGACATCGTGCCTGTGCGCTCGTCGAATACATCGGAATCGAAGGAAGGAAAGCAGCTGTACTCCGAACTGATGTCGCAGTACGAGCCCTCTCCCGGAAAGCTTGACGCTTTGTATAATTCGAAATACGTTCGTCATTTTTACACCGAAAGCGAGATCGATGCGTTCCGCCGGAAATGGAGCCGGGCAAAATGAGAGGATTCCCGGCTTTCCCGCGGCCGCCACGGGAAGCGACGTGAAGACTTAGGCTTATCTTTATCTTATGCAGTACCCGAAAATTTCGATCGTAACTGTTTCCTATAACCAGGCGGGATTCCTGGAAAGCACGATACGTTCCCTTCTTGACCAGGCGTATCCTGCGCTCGAATATATCATCATCGACGGGGGAAGCACAGACGGTTCCGTTGACATCATTCGCAAATACGAGAAGCACCTCGCCTTCTGGATCAGCGAAAAAGACAACGGGATGTACGACGGCCTCCAGAAAGGATTGTCGCGTGCAACGGGGGAAGTGATGGCATGGATCAATTCCGACGACCTTTTTCACCCGGGCTCGCTTTGGGTGGCGGGTGAGATCTTTTCCGCGATGCCGCAGGTGGAATGGATCCAGGGAATGGCTTCCGTTATCGATGAAACCGGGCGCACGGTGATGGTCAAAAATTTCCGCAAATGGTCGAAGTATAATTTTTTCCTCGGCGACCCGGAGCACATCCAGCAGGAATCCACTTTCTGGAGGAGAAGCCTTTGGGAAAAAGCAGGGGCGAGACTCGACACGTCGCTGCGTTATGCCGGCGATTACGAATTATGGCTGCGTTTTTTCGATCACGCGCAGCTGCACAGCGTGGGCACGACGCTCGGCGCTTTTCGTTTCCGGACAAAGAACCAGTTCACGCTCGAAAAGATGGATGATTACAACCGCGAAGCGAACGCGGCGCTTGCGGCCCGCCTGGGACGACTGAGCGAAGAAGAAAAGAAAACGCTGAAAAAGATCCGGCGGTACCATGAGAGGCAATCGCCCCCGGCGTTCCTGCGCAAAAAACGTCTGCAGGAATATAAATCGCTTTTCGGGTTCCCGCTCCCGATTTCCTACGACCGGAAGAATGCCGCTTTCCGCCTCGGCGATTTTGCGATCACACCGCCTCCCGGAAACGAAACCTGCCTGTGAGCATGAGTGAACCGCTCATTTCTGTCATCGTACCTGCGTACAATTCCGGTCCTGCCATACGTCCGTGCCTGGACAGTGTGTTCGGGCAAACGCTGCAGAACGTGGAAGTCATCGTCGTCGACGGCCAGTCTTCCGACGAAACAGTGGATATCCTTCGCGCGTACGAAAAGGAAAAAAAGCTCCGGTGGAAATCAGAAAAGGACGACGGGATCTATGACGCCATCAACAAAGGCATCCGGATGGCGAAGGGCCGATGGATGTATGTGCTGGGCAGCGACGACAGGTTGTACGAAAACACCACGCTGGAAAAAGTCGCCCCTTTTCTCGAAAAAGCCGGTTCAGGCGTCGTTTACGGAAACGTGAAAATAAAAGGAGATGCAGGCTGGGCAAAAGACGGCGAAGTTCATGACGGGGAGTTTACAACGGAGAAGCTGCTCCGCGCAAACATTTGCCAGCAGTCGGTGTTTTATCACCGGGATGTTTTTGAAAAGTTCGGGTATTTCAACCCGGAGTATAAAGTGTGCGCCGACTGGGATTTTATTCTCCGCTGCGCCGCCGGAACATCACTGGTGTACATGGATGTGATCGTGGCTGAATTCAGTGGCGGGGGAACGAGCGCGGTGCGCAAAGAGGAAAAGTTTTACGAAGAGCTGCCTGCGAACCTGTACCGGTATTTCGGACTGCGTGTTTTCAGGAAGGAATTCAGGCCGGCAGGCTGGAGGTTCCGGAAACTTTCTTCGGAATATGCTGCGAAGGGAAAGAAATGGAAATCCTTTTTTTTCGGCAGGGTTGCACGGAGACTCGGCAGCTGAACCACGACAATGCATGTGATAAACTTTTGTATTTTGTTCAAAACAGGCAGGAGATGATCAGGCCACTGAAAAGGATTGCAAGAAAGATGCTGGATCTTCCGCGGAACATCCGTGCGGCCGTAAAGGAATCCCGGCTGGAGAGGAATAGCGGGTATTGCTGCATCTGCCGGCAGGAAACCGAGTTTATTATTTACAACGAATGGCTCCGCGATAATTACAGGTGCAAACGCTGTCAGTCCATCCCGAGGAACCGTGCGCTTGTCAATGTGCTGGATCTTTACTGTAAGGACTGGCCGAACCTCGATATCCACGAATCATCGCCCGGGGGCTGCGTTTCGGAACTACTGAAAAAGAACTGCCGCAATTATACCAGCTCGCATTATTACGACGATGTCCCGCGCGGGGAATACCGGAACGGTCACCGCTCCGAAGATCTTTCACGGATGACGTTCCCGGACGCTTCCTTCGACCTGCTGATCACCTCCGATGTTTTCGAGCACGTATTCGAGCCTGACAAAGCGTTCCGCGAAGTGGCGCGTGTTCTCCGGCCGGGCGGCATGCACATATTCACCATGCCGTGGGTGCCCGCCCATAAAAAATCGGTGCAGCGCGCACGACTCAGGAGCGACGGAAGCATTGAATACTTCAGGGAGGAGATCTATCACGGAAATCCCATTGGCAAAGGAAAAGGTGCGCTGGTTACTTTCGACTGGGGGCTCGATTTTACCGATTTTATTTTTGAGCACGGCGGAATGACGACAACCATCTACCTGGAGACCGACCGGAAAAAAGGGCTGGACGGACAATTCCTGGAAGTGTTCATCAGCAGAAAGCCGCAGGAGAAATAATATGATTCGTCCCATCGCGATCTATCTTCCACAGTTCCATCCTACACCGGAGAATGACAAATGGTGGGGCAAAGGTTTTACGGAATGGACGAACGTGACCAAAGCGAAGCCGCTGTTCAGGGATCATTACCAGCCTCGCCTTCCGTCGGATCTTGGTTTTTACGATCTGCGCGCCATCGAAACGATCGAGGAGCAGGCGGCGCTGGCGCGGGAATATGCTATTCACGGGTTCAGCTTTTATCATTACTGGTTCAGCGGAAAACGTTTGCTGCATGATCCGCTCGATCTTTTGCTCGAAACCAAACGTCCCGATTTTCCTTTCCTTCTTTTCTGGGCGAACGAGAGCTGGTCGAGGAGATGGCTTGGCGAAGAACGCGATGTGCTCATCCGCCAGGAATACAGCAGGGAAGACGACCTGCATCACGCCGAATGGCTTTGCGGGCGGGTTTTTCCCGACAAGCGTTACATCCGTGTGGATGGAAAACCAGTGTTCGTGATCTACCGCCCCAATGATTTTCCGGACATCGGCGAAACGCTGAAAATCTTCCGGGAGACGGCCGTTAAAAAAGGCTTCCCGGGACTTTACCTCATCGGCAACAATTCACACACGCTGAAAAAGCCGGAAGTGTTCGATACCGTGCTCAATTTCGAACCGCAGCTGGGATTGCTGCAGCAGGCCTTTCACGACAAATGGTCGTGGAGACGGCTGCTCCACAATGTTTCGCGTTTCGGATTGTACAGCGGAACGCTGAAATTATACAGCTACGCAGAAACAAAAAACCTGATGAAAAAACGCCGCCTGCCGGAAAAATTTGTTCCCTGTCCTTTCGTCGGGTGGGATAATACTGCGCGGAGAGGAGAGAAGGGGATCATACTTGTGGGACAGGACACGCAGCCCTTTGAAGATTCTCTCCGCTGGGCGAAAGAAATTGCTATGAAGCTGCCCGGGGAAGAGCAATTCGTTTTTATCAATGCGTGGAACGAGTGGGCGGAAGGGAATCACCTCGAGCCCTGCCGCAGGTACGGAAGAGCTTTCCTTGAAACAGTGAAAAAAGTTTTTGCCGGTGAGTAAGCTCAGGCCCATAGCGATCTACCTGCCGCAGTTTCATCCTTTCGCTGAAAACGACGAATGGTGGGGAAAAGGATTTACCGAATGGACGAACGTAACGAAGACCGTTCCCCGTTTCAAAGGGCATTACCAGCCCCACCTGCCCGCCGATATGGGATTTTACGACCTGCGCGTGCACCAGGCGCTCATCAGCCAGGCGGAGCTTGCGAAGCAATACGGCATTTACGGTTTCTGCTTTTACCATTACTGGTTCAATGGAAAACGCCTGCTCGAACGTCCGCTGGAAGACATGCTTGCAAAAGGAACGCCGGATTTCCCTTTTTGTCTTTGCTGGGCGAACGAGAACTGGACGCGGCGGTGGGACGGCCTCGAGCAGGAAGTGCTGATGAAGCAGGACTATTCGGAGGAGGATGACCGCAGGCACATCAATTTCCTCGCCCGCTATTTTCGTGATCCGCGTTACATCCGTGTCGACGGAAAACCTGTTTTCATTGTGTACCGGCCGAAGCTTTTCCCGGACATACGGAGAACGGCGGAAACCTGGCGGGAGGAATGCCGGAAGAACGGAGTGGGCGAGATCTACCTCATGTACATGCAGTCGTTCAGCGACCGCCGTGATCCTGCAGAGCTGGGATTCGACGCTGCCGTGGAATTTCAGCCTGATTTTTCTTTCCTGCCGCAACCGGTGCGTCCGCAGAGATCGCTCTGGTCGCGCCTGGCGGGCGCAAAAGCAACCGGCGACAATATCTTCCTCTACAAAGATGTGGTCCGCGAAATGCTCAGAAAACCGGCCGTTGCCTTTAAACGCTACCCCGGCATTTTCCCCTCGTGGGATAATTCACCGAGACGAAGCACGGGCGCCACGATCATACATGATTCCACCCCGGGGGAATATGGCAAATGGCTGCGGCACATCATCGCCGGTTTCAAGCCTTACAGCGTGGATGAAAATTTTATTTTTATCAACGCATGGAATGAATGGGCCGAAGGAAACCATCTTGAGCCATGCAGGAAATGGGGCAGGGCTTACCTGGAAGAAACACAAAAAGCGTTGACCGCCTGATGCAGCATTCTGAATATACCGGGGTTCGTTCACGGGAACGGGCGAATGCATTTGCACCGGGCTTCGCCACCATTGTTCCGCCTCACCGCTGAAATACGCCTGCATGAATCCGCTTGTTTCCGTTATCGTTCCCAATTACAACCACGCCGCATTTCTGGACAGGCGGATGGAAAGCATCTTCGCGCAGACGTACACCGATTTCGAAATTATCCTGCTCGATGATCATTCGTCCGATATAAGCGTATCGATCCTCGAACGTTTCCGCGGTCACGCGAAGGTCACGCATATCGTTTATAACGAAAAGAACAGCGGGAGCACATTTCTCCAATGGGAAAAAGGAATTTCGCTCGCTTCGGGAAAATATATCTGGATAGCCGAGAGCGACGATTTCTGCGAAACGGATTTCCTGGCGATCGCCGTGAACCGGCTGGAAGGAGGCGCTGATCTTTTCATGGGGCTTCCCCTTGTCGTGGATGCTGACGGGACGCTGGCCGGTGAAACAAACCCGTGGCTCGACGAACGTTTTCCCGAACGATGGAAGCAGGAACTTTCCGTCGATGCGGCCCGTGAAGTGCGTGAGATGCTGTTCGTGAAAAACACGATCCCCAACGCGAGCGCGGTCGTATTCAGGAAAACGGAAAAGCTCCCGGGGTATTTCCGGACGATCAGCGGGATGCGTTTCTGCGGCGACTGGTTGTTCTGGATGCTGTACCTGCTGGATGCGAAGACATTTTCTTTTTCTCCTTCGGCAAGAACATTTTTCCGCAGGCATCCGTCAGTCACACGGTTGCAAAACGCCTACGGCGAACGAAACCTGGAGGTGGCGCGCATTCTGAAATTCATACTCGCTCACCCGCTCAGCGCCGGTGAACGGAAATTTATCGAACGTTATTTCTTCCGGCACCATTTTCATGTTTATGAAAGAAAGAACATCCGCGCGAATTTCCGCCTGGCCCTGGTGCAGGTCCGGATCAGTGCGCGTTTTCTTTTTTCGTGGATCGCCTATTATTCCGCTTTCAGCGATCGCGGCTGAAGGACTTGCGGAAACCAAGGCTGTATTGTTTTCGTATTTTTACCCTGCCTGATGAAGCTGCTGATCCTTTCGCCGGACGCTTATTCTGTTTTTCATACCGATACCTCCTACATTTTCGGGGGCATTGAAATTGAGACGGGATACCATGCGCGCGGTCTTGCGAAAATGGGCGTGGATGTTTTTGTGGTGACACGCGACCAGGGAAGGGAAGCGCACCTGTGCGAAGGAGTGCATCTTTTGCCTCATCCCCGGCTTAAAGGAGAGGGTTACTGGGAAAAGCGCCGTTCATTCGGGGGAAGAATACAGTACCGTCTTTTCGGTGACCGCGGGAAATTTTCTACAGCAGATGAACTGTACGACCACATCGCCCCGGACGCCTGCTATGTCATGGGAATGGCGCCGGAAACGCTGCATCTGGCACGGTACTGCCGGCGGAAAAACTGCGTTTTTATTTTTCGCATCGCGCACGACCTGGATCTCGGAGATGAAACATTCGATGCGGAAAAAATGAAAGCATGGGCCGGCGTTTCTCCCGCAGAGGTTCGCGAAGTGATCGAAACGGCCGCCGAAGTGCTTGTGCAGACACCATTCCAGCGGGAAATGCTTGAAAAACGTTTCGGGCGAAGCGGGGAAATGATGTTCCCGCCGATCCCGACGGATGTTCCGCAGGATGGCGTTGCGAAAGAATACGATGTGCTGTGGGTGGGAAAAAGCAACACGTTCAAGCGGCCCGAAAAGCTGGCCGGGATGGCGCGGCGCATGCCCGGCGCAAAATTCTGCATGGTGTTCAATAAGGTCAATGCCCTGCAGTGGGAAGAGGTGCGGTCGCAGCTGGGACCTAACGTTACGCTGCTGGAATCCGTTCCTGCCGACCGGATCG
>DASTSF010000287.1:0-6010 GCA_035760825.1 Bacteroidia bacterium | reverse complement strand
ATAGGTTTTTATTTGGGGAAATGAAGGTAAAAGATTAACCTTACCATACAAAATTGGCTGTAATAACACTAAAGCCGCCGGAAGTTTCCGGCGGCCAAAAGACATTCGAATAAGATTTATTTGATCTGTTTTTTCGAAAGTGTCGCTTCTCTGTCCCTAATGTTTAAAGGAAAGTAAGCGCACTTATCATTTTATTGACGGATGATTATCCTTCCCATGTTTCATGTCCTATTATTATTCCATTGTCGATGTAGACGATCCAGGTCTTGCCCATCGTGTCGGGGGTCAGCACGTTGCAGGTTCCCTGGATTGGAATAATGTTGGTGATGGTGATGTCGAATGACGACATGTACTTGCAGATGTCCTGCGCGGTTACCCCGCAATAGGAAGCGGCGCTGTTGATTTTTTCATTGGAGGTGTTGCTTTTCAGGTTGCCTGAAACGGCAAACGTCGACGCGAGGGTAAGCGCCGCAGCGAGTAAGAAGGTCCTTGTTTTCATGTCCTGTAGTTTTTATGGTTGTCAGTGAATGATGGAACAAAGGTGGGCCACGGACTGTTTCTTTTTATGGAAAAATAAGCCCGGATAAGACAGCCGAATTTGTGTTATTTTGTAAGCATAATATGGAAAAGCTTCACCAGTTGCTCCATTCCTTGCAGCCGAACCAGGTAAGGGTGCTGAAGAATTATCTCACTTCATTTTCCTCCCGGAACGACCCGGACAGCAAAAGCTGGGAGCTGGCGGAATACGTATTGTCGAAAACCAAAAAGGCCCCGACACTCGTTCAGGCCAGCCATTACCTGTACGGCAAAAAGGCGATCAACAGCATAAACCGCCTGAAGAACCGCCTGTTCGACAAAGTGCTGAATTCCCTGCTCATCGATATCAGCACCGATGCCATGACAAGGGAAGACGATACCCATCCTGTGCAGATCCGGATCCGAAAGAAAATGCTGTTGTTCGATCTGCTGAAGTATACGGCCACACGAGGAACTGTCGCTGTCGATATGATCCAGGATGTTATTAAGGACGCAAGGGAATATGAATTCTTTCCTATTCTGATCGATGCGCTGACTATATACAAACCAATGATTTCTCATTTGAAATCCAAGCGTGAAGCAGATAAAATAGATTCCGAGATAACGAAATACGAAAAAGCAAAATATTACAATATAAGAGCGAAAGATATTGTGACTGAGCTGGGACAGTATTCAACATTTAGGACAAAACTCGAAAAGGAGAAAATTCTGAATTTTTTGAAAGACTCCATTGAAGAGTTGAGAGGTTATTATTCGGAAGTTGGCGGACGTCTGCTGTTGGATCATCTCAGAACATGTGAAATGGCTTTGCTTCAGGTAGCAGGTCAATTAAGCGAGGGAATTTCCCTGGCAAAAGAACATGTCAGGTTTCTCGAATCCAATAAGATCATTGACCGAAAGAACAGAATTGGTGTCTGGAACGACTACATCGCTCACCTCGAGATCGACAACGAGAATTACGACGAGGCGATGAAGTACCTCGAAAAAGCGGCCAGCTGCTTTACCAGCAGTCCGACAAACCTTGCCGTGAATCGTTCCATCCAGATGGAAGTGTATTTCCACAAGGGCAATTACGACAAGGCCCTCGAAATTTCCGCCGACCTCATCGAGAACCAGGCGAAAGTGATCGGCACGTTCCGAAGAGATACGTTCATCTTTTTCCAGGCGAGCTGCTATTTCATGAAAAAGGAATACACCCGCTGCAACGACCTGCTCAACGAACGGTTCGAGCTGACGCGCGACAAGCTCGGATGGGACCTCAACATCCGCTTCCTGCGCATCATGACGATGATCGAAATGGGCAAGCCGGACCTGGCCATGCTGCAGGTGGATGCTTTGCGGAAAAACTTCGAACGCTTCCAGCACCGCAAGGACATTACGGAGCGCGACAAGATGATCATCCGCCTGTTCTTCCAGATGTTCCTCGAAGGGTTCGCGTTCCAGTACCCGCGGAATAAAACCAACGAACTGCTGCTCAAACTCAAGGAAAAGGGAAAGCTGTATTCCTGGGAAGCTCTCAAGCCGGAAAAGATCCCGATCCACGTATGGGCGCTTTCCCGCTATCAATACAAGGGCGTCCTTCCGAGGGAGGAAGAGGAAGATGACGAAGAAGACGGTGAAGGAAAGTTCGGCGGGAAACGCAGGCCGGCACAAAAAGCGAAGAGCAACGCCTAACCCCAAAAGCGCTGCTCTTCTTAGTATTGTTCTGCCGGGCGGCAGAACTGCACAAATATAATGCTTACTTAATGCAATGCAACCGCCCGTTCACTTTTTTTCGATAGAATGTATATTAAGGTCTTTGGATGGTAATGCTCTTTCTTCCGCCTGCCTGATTTGCCGGTTTCTCCGGATCAATTCTGTTATCTTTGGCTGCATTCATAAATCACAAAACGGATGAAATTACTTGAAGGAAAAACGGCGATCATTACAGGCGCTTCCCGCGGGATCGGTCACGGAATTGCACTTGCTTTTGCGAAGCACGGAGCCCATGTGGCGTTCACCTATCTTTCTTCTGTCGAAAAAGGAAAAGCGCTGGAGAACGAACTTGGCGCACACGGAATAAAAGCCAAAGGTTACCAGTCGGATGCCGGCGATTTCAAAGCGGCGGAAGAACTGGTCAACGCCGTGGTCTCCGAATTCGGCACGGTGGACGTCCTTGTCAATAATGCAGGCATCACGCGCGACACATTGCTCATGCGCATGAGCGAACAGCAATGGGACGAAGTCATTCATGCCAACCTCAAGTCCGTGTTCAACCTGACCAAAGCCGTTCAGCGCCCCATGCTCAAGCAGCGGAAAGGCTCCATCATCAACATGAGCTCCGTGGTGGGCGTGCGCGGAAACGCAGGACAGGCCAATTACGCGGCATCCAAAGCAGGCATCATCGGGTTCAGCAAGTCCGTGGCGCTCGAACTGGGTTCGCGAAATATACGCTGCAACGCGGTTGCCCCCGGGTTTATCGAAACTGAAATGACTGCGGCGCTCGACCCGAAAGTCGTGGAGCAGTGGAGGGAAGGAATTCCCCTGAAACGGGGCGGCACACCCGAAGATGTTGCCAACGTTTGCCTGTTCCTGGCGTCGGATATGTCGGCGTATGTGACGGGCCAGACGCTGAACGTGTGCGGCGGAATGCTCACGTGATCTTTCCGTTGTTCCGCCATGAATACGGAACCAACCCCGGAATAAAATGAAACTATCCATCGTTACGGAGGCCCCGGCGTGGTACGTGCTTTTCTGCGTAGCCGCGGGACTTCTGTATTCCGGCATTCTGTATTACAGGGAAAACAGGAACACGGCTGTTCCGCGATGGCTGAAAAACGTCATGGCCGTGACACGCTTTACGGTCATTTTTATTCTCACCTTCCTGCTGCTCGGGCCGAT
Source organism: Bacteroidia bacterium (assembly GCA_035760825.1). Taxonomy (GTDB): domain Bacteria; phylum Bacteroidota; class Bacteroidia; order Palsa-965; family Palsa-965. The sequence goes on along the minus strand of DASTSF010000287.1, from coordinate 2,593 downwards.
GCTGAAAACCATTTTCCGCGAGGTGCAGAAACCGGTCATCGTCCTTGCGCAGGATGCGTCGGGTTCGATCCTGATGAACAAGGATTCCGCATTTTACAGGAGCCAGTACCCGGGCAAAATAAATGCGCTTGTCGAAGCGCTTTCCGACAAGTACGACGTGCAGACGTATTCATTCGGCGATCATTTCCGTGAAAAGACCGACTTCAGCTTCCGCGACAAGCAAACGGATTTCACTTCGCTTTTCGATGAAATTGAGTCGCGTTACTCTGATCGCAACCTCGGCGCAGTGATCGTTGCCAGCGACGGCATATACAACGAGGGACAAAGTCCTGTTTACGCCGCGGAAAAAATACATGCGCCGGTTTTCGCCATCGCCCTTGGCGATACGACAGTACGGAAAGATCTTATCCTGACGAAAGTGGTCCATAACCGCATCGCTTTCCTCGGCAACACATTTCCCATTGAAGTTGTTGCGGACGCGCATCGCTGCATGGGTGAAAAAAGCATTCTTACCGTCACGAAAGGCGGACAGACGCTGGCATCAAAACCAGTTGACATAAACGCCGATCCGTTCGACATTACGATCCCCGTCGAACTGACAGCTTCCTCACCGGGCCTGCAGCGCTATACCGTTACGCTCTCTGTCATTAACGGCGAAACGAATGTGCAGAACAACACGCAGGATTTTTTCATCGATGTGCTCGACAGCCGCGAAAAGATCCTGATCGTCTGCGCAAACCCGCATCCGGACGTAGGCGCACTGAAGGAAGCGATCGAGACGAACGACAATTACCAGGTGGAAACATATACGCTGGCGCAGTTCGACAAGCCGGTCGACAAATACAACCTCGCCATCCTGCACGGCATTCCTTCCGACCAGGCGCCGGGGCAAAAGCTGATCGCTGATCTTGCGGCTGCCAACATTCCCGTGTGGTACATCACCGGGGCTTCGGGCCGTTTCAGCGGGTTCAACTCGCTCGGCGCGGGCGTCAACGTACAGGTAAGCGGATCATCGGCCAACGATTGCGAAGCTTACCCGGCGGACGGATTTCCGCTGTTCAACCTGAGCAGCCAGGCAACCGATTACATCCCGAAATTTCCCGCGCTCACCTGCCCCTTTGCGAATTACCAGGTTTCACCGGCTGTCAACCCGCTGATGAAGCAGAAGATCGGTGTGCTGAAAACGGATTACCCGCTTTGGGTGTTCAGCCAGGAAGGAACGCGAAAAGTCGGCATCATTTTCGGGGAAGGAATATGGAAATGGCGGCTGCATGATTACGCCGATCACGGCAACCACGATATTTTCAACGAGCTCGTCGGGAAAACGGTGCAGTATCTTTCCGTTCGCGATGACAAAAGCTTTTTCCGCGTTTCTTCCAAAACAAATTACCTCGAAAACGAATCCGTTCAGTTCGATGCGGAAGTTTACAACCAAAGCTATGAGCTGATCAACACACCGGTCGTTACGATCGACATCATCAGCGAAGACGGCAAGCGCTCGCCGCGTACATTCACCGCAACCGCCAATGCCTATCATCTCGACGCGGGCCAGTTCCCTGTCGGGGAATACAGCTACGAAGCGACAACGAAAGTGGGGGACAAGGTGTACACGCAGAAAGGAAAATTTTCTGTGAGCCCGTTGTTCATCGAGATCGCGAACACGACCGCGAATCACCAGGTGCTTTTCAATCTCTGTCACCGGCACAACGGGGAAATGGTCGCGCCTTCATCCATCGACAAGCTCGTGCAGATCCTGAACAGCAGGGAAGACATCAAGCCCGTTATTTACAACCCTAAAAAGCTCGTCGACCTGATCAACCTCTGGTGGTTCTTCCTCGTGCTGATGGGATTTCTTACGCTGGAATGGTTCATGCGCAAACGCAACGGACTTTACTGACAATTCATTCACAGCCATTGCTTTTCGGGTCTTCTTTTCGTATAATTGTATTTACCAAACACATAAAACAGCACACCATGAGGAAGACGCTCCTGAAATTTTTCACCACCAAAGCGCTTATGATCGTTCTCGCTTTTGCGGCCGTCGGTTTTGTTGCAGAATCCTGCGGACCCAAGCATGCGTGCGGCACCAAGCACCAGAAAAGACAGCGTAACAAGCGCATCAAGCACAATACGAACTTCATGACGTACTGAGCCTGATCTCAGCAAACGTAAAGCACGGCGATCGCTGTGCTTTTTTTTTGAGCAAATATGAAGCTGTTCAGCACAGGACCTCTCACTTCTTCTCATTCATCATCCGTTCCATCGCCTGCATTTCATCCCGGAGGCGCGCGGCTTCCATGAAATCCATTTCTTTCGCAGCGGCTTCCATCGCCTTACGTGTATTCCGGATCGCTTTTTCGAGCTGCTCCTTCGTCATGTAGTGCAGGACAGGTTCCGCAGCCAGCAGGTCGTTCACGTTTTCGGATTCGACGTAATAATTTTCTTTCCTGCCGGAACCGCGCGTCATCTTCAGCACGGCGCTCATCGCGTCTTTCGATTTCACGATCTGCTGCGGGGTGATGTTGTGCTCGAAATTGTATTGTATCTGTTTTTTACGGCGGCGGTCCGTTTCATCCATCGTCTTCTTCATGGA
>DASTSF010000286.1:0-13799 GCA_035760825.1 Bacteroidia bacterium | reverse complement strand
TTCACGATCCCGTTCAGCGACTCCACGAATTTCCCGATCACGAAATCGCCGGTTTTCAGCGGGGGCATGGAATCGCCTTTCACGGGAAACGAGCGGTGCTTGCCGGTGACGTGGAAAGGAAGGCTCATCACGGGAAGCTTTTCCACGTATTCCGGGTCGGAATAACCGTTGAGATACCCGGCGGAAGCTTTCACGGGAACGACCTCGATGTAATCGTTGCCTTTGCTGTCGACCAGCACGGGAAAAAGAAAACGGTTCTTCCCGATCTTCATCAGGCTTTCGGGATCTGTTTTTGAAAAATCACCGCGCAGCAGCGCATCGACCGAAACGTGGAAATAATCCGAAATGCGGAGGAGCATGTCGCACGGCGGTTCGGCGCGGCCCTCCTCGTACGAGCCCAGGCGGGAACGTGGAATGCCGAGATCTTCGGCAACGGTTTCCTGTGACGAGCTCTTTATTTTCCTCAGTATCCGCAGGTTGGTGGCCAGTCGCGACATTGCTAATAATTTTAGCGCCAATTTACTAAATAAATCTGCAACTTGCAAGGGCGTTTCCCCGCATTATCCTGACCCGCATGAACCGCACCGTCGTTCACATGGACCTCGACACGTTCTTCGTCTCCGTCGAACGTTTGCAGGACAGCTCGCTCATCGGAAAGCCCGTACTGATCGGTGGTACGAGCGACCGCGGCGTGGTGGCGTCGTGCAGCTATGAAGCCCGTGAGTTCGGCATTCATTCCGCCATGCCGATGCGTACGGCGCGTATGCTCTGCCCGCACGCGATCATCAAGCACGGCGACCATGAGCAGTACAGCTATTATTCGAACGTCGTCACCGATATCATCCGCGAAAGCGTCCCGGTGTATGAAAAAACATCCGTCGACGAATTCTACATCGACCTGACGGGAACGGAACGTTTTTTCGGAAGCTACAAGCTGGCGACCGATCTGCGCAAAACGATCACGCGGGAAACGGGCCTGCCGATCTCGTTCGCCATGTCGGCGAATAAAACGGTTTCCAAAGTGGGAACCGGGGAAGCAAAACCGAACGGGCAGAAGGAAATTCCGTTCGGAACGGAAAAACATTTTCTTGCGCCGCTGTCCATCCGGAAAATCCCCATGGTCGGCGATAAAACCTACCAGCTCCTGCGCGGAATGGGCGTGGAAAAAATAAAAACCGTGCAGGAAATGCCCATGGAGCTGATGACGCAGGTGCTCGGGCAGAACGGGACCGCGCTCTGGAAAAAAGCGAACGGCATCGACAATACGCCGGTGGAACCGTATTCGGAACGGAAATCCATTTCCACCGAATGCACGTTCGAGAAAGACACGATCGACGTTTCGTACCTGCGTTCCGTGCTCATCAGCATGACGGAGAAGCTCGCGTTCCAGCTGCGCAGCGAGCAGAAACTCACGTCGTGTGTGACGGTGAAGATCCGCTATTCCGATTTCAACACGTACACGATGCAGATGCGCATCCCGTACACTTCGCTCGATCACATGCTCATCGAAAAAGTGAAAGAGCTTTTCGGAAAATTATACCAGAAACGCATGCTCATCCGCCTCATCGGCGTGCGTTTCAGTCACCTCGTGCAGGGCAATTACCAGTTCGATCTTTTCGAAGACACGATCGAGCAGCTGCAGCTCTACCAGGCGATGGACAGGATGCGGCAGCGATTCGGGAAAAATGCCGTGCAGCGCGCGTCGGGAATGGGCATCACGCACAGGGATTTCAACCCGTTCAACGGGCGGCAGACGTAACCTGTGCTCCCGTGATGAAAACACACAGCAATGCTTCTCAACTGCCATACCTTCTACAGCTTCTGCTACGGAACATTGTCCGTGGAAGAAATGCTGGATGAAATTTCCTCGAAGGGATACAGGCAGTTCGTCGTGTCCGATATCAACAACACGTCGGCGGTGCTGGACACGGTGCGACTTTCCGCTGCGCGCGGACTCAAGCCGGTCGCCGGCATCGATTTCAGGAATGGCGTAAAGCAATGCTATGTCGGTATCGCGCGCGACAACGAAGGTTTCCGCGAGCTGAACGGGCATCTCTCCAAACATTTGCACGCAGATGAAAAATTCGGTCCTGCCGCACCGGAATTCCGGCACGCGTATGTCGTTTATCCCGCGAACGTTTATGAAGGATGGCCGCTGCGGGAAAATGAATTCATCGGTGTTTCGCTGAAAGACCTGCAGCGCATCGCGTTTTTGCCGGCGCGCCGGCACCCGGAAAAGCTCGTCGTGCTTCAGCCGCTCACGTTCATTCACAAACGCCACCACAGCGCGCATCGCCTGCTGCGCGCCATCGATCAGAACACGCTGCTGAGCAAACTGCCCGCGGAAGAGCAGGCGACGGCTGACGAGATCATTCCGCACAAAAACGAGCTGCTTGCCTCGTATGCGCTGTATCCTTCCGTCGTGGAGAACACAGAACGGCTGCTGGATGATTGCCGCATCGAATTCGAATACGGCAAGCTCGCGAATAAGAACCTGAAGCATTACACCGACAGCGTGACGGAAGATGCGGAGCTGCTGCGCATGGAATGCATGCACGGGCTGCAGTACCGTTACGGAGAACCTTCGCCGGAAGTTCTGCAGCGCGTGGAAAAAGAGCTGCAGGTGATCACGCAGATGAATTTCGCTTCCTATTTTCTCATCAACTGGGACATCGTGCGCTATGCGCAGCGGAAAAATTATTATTACGTCGGGAGAGGAAGCGGCGCAAACAGCATGGTGGCGTACCTCCTGCGCATCACCGATGTCGATCCCATCGAGCTCGATCTTTACTTCGAGCGTTTCATCAACCAGTTCCGCAGCAACGCGCCGGATTTCGACATCGATTTTTCCTGGACCGACCGCGACGACATGACGCGCTACATTTTCGAACGTTTTGGCCATGAACGCACCGCCCTGCTCGCTACGTACGCCACGTTCCAGCACGACGCCGTGATCCGCGAGCTGGGAAAAGTGTTCGGTCTTCCCGCGGGCGAGATCGATCGCCTGCAGGCTACGCACACGCATGGTGATGCGGACGAGCTCGGGCGTCTTGTGCTGCGCTACAGCTCATTCATCAAAGGGTTCCCGAGTCACCTGAGCATTCATTCGAGCGGGATCCTGATCTCGGAAAAACCGATGACCTGCTACACCGCGACATTCATGCCGCCGAAAGGTTATCCTACCACGCAGTTCAGCATGCTCGAAGCGGAAGACATCGGGCTGTACAAGTTCGACATCCTCAGCCAGCGCGGACTCGGGAAGATAAAAGATGCGCTCACGATCATCGAAGAGAACCGGGGTGCGCAGATCGATATTCACGACACGCGGAAGTTCATGCAGGATGAAAAAGTGAAACAGCTGCTGAGTGTCGGGAAATGCATAGGCTGTTTTTACATCGAATCGCCGGCCATGCGCATGCTGCTCGCAAAGCTGCAGGCGGATGATTATCTCCGTCTCGTTGCGGCGAGCTCCATCATCCGTCCCGGCGTTTCGAAAAGCGGGATGATGCGCGAATACATCCTGCGCTACCGCGACAAGGCGAAACGGGAAAAAGCCCGCGCGGAAATCCCGGAGCTGTACGATCTGCTCGAAGAAACGTACGGCGTGATGGTGTACCAGGAAGACGTGATCAAGGTGGCGCATTTTTTCGCCGGCCTTTCGCTGGCGGAAGCGGATTATTTACGCCGCGGCATGTCGTGGAAGTTCAAGCAGCGGAACGAATTCTGGCGTGTGAAGGAAAATTTTTTCAGGAATTGCCTGGCGAAAGGTTACGCGGAAAAAACCATCACCGATACCTGGAACCAGATTGAAAGCTTCGCGAACTACGCGTTTTCGAAAGGACATTCCGCGAGCTACGCGGTGGAAAGCTTCCAGGCGCTGTACCTCAAGGCGTATTTTCCGCTGGAATACATGGTCGCCACGCTTAACAACGGCGGCGGATTTTACCGTACGGAATTTTACGTGCATGAAGCGCGCATGCATGGCGCGGAGATCGTTCAGCCGTGCGTGAACAACAGCGGCGCCCTGTGCGCGATCAAAGGTTCCGTAATTTATCTCGGTCTCGGCATGATCAGCGAGCTGGAGCAGAATGTGATCAACGCGATCGTGAACGAACGCGAACGCAGCGGGGAATTCCGCAGCCTGTACGATTTCGTGAAGCGCGTTCCCGTTTCCGTGGAGCAGCTGCGCATCCTTGTGCGCGCAAATACGTTCCGCTTCACGGGAGAGCATAAGCGTGCGCTGATGTGGGAAGCGCATACGCTCATCAACCCGTTGAAAAAAAATCCGCACCACACGGAGCTTTTCGACGTGCGCCCGAAGGAATACCGGCTTCCCGGCCTTACGTCCACCTGGCTCGACGATGCGTTCGACGATATCGGGCTGTTCGGTTTTTCGTTATGTTCCCCGTTTAAGCTGCTGCGCGATAAACTGCCTTCGCCGCTGACGGCGAAAGATCTTCGTCATCACATCGGGAAAACAGTGGAGATCGCGGGCTATCTCGTCACCGTGAAGAACACGGGAACATCGAAAGGAGAACGCATGCATTTCGGAACGTTCCTCGACACGGAAGGCATGTGGATCGACACGGTGCATTTTCCGCCATCGGCGAAAGCGTTCCCGTTCCGCGGCCCGGGCTGCTATTTGCTGAAAGGAAAAGTGGTGGAAGAATTCGATTTCACGTCGATCGAAGTGAGCGAGATGTACCGCCTGCCGATGCTGAACGTGGATGATGTGCGCGAGGAGGAACTTGCCGGGCGATAGGGGGAAATTGTTGCCGGTTACCTGTTTTCAGTTTGTCGTTCAGGCCCGAAACGTTCAAACCCGGAACGTTTAAACATTGAGCTTATTCTTGTTTTTCGTGCGCTGCGGGTAAAACCTTTTTTCGCTTGTTGCCCGGAAGGTGCATTTCGGCTGTTCACTTCATTACAGTTCAATGATCTTGTTCATCGTTGCCCAGTTGCGCGTGGTGGCGCTCACTTTCAGCTTTTTCTCGAGCATGCTGTTGGATAATTTCGATGTGCCGTACGTTTTCGGTGGACAAAGAATATATGCGTTGATGCCGTCGATGGTGATCCGCTCTTCCGGCGCGCGGTACTTTTCAAGAAGCGGAATATTTTCCCTGGCGGGTTCTTCCGAAAGCATGGAAACATAAAGATGCATTCCCTCCATCTCTTTTTTGAACGGGTTCCGTTTGATGATCTTTTCGATGTCGGGAATGGTTTTCAGGAAAACAAGCACCTCGTAGCTCAAGGCTTTCTTCAGCGCGTTCTCCGTTTTCTTTTTTAAAACCGTAACCTCCGTTTCTTTTGTTTTGAACAGCACGTTGCCGCTTTGTATGTACGTGGAAATGTTTTTAAACCCGGGCAGCGAAAATATTTTTTTCAGCTCGTCCATTTTTACGACGCGTCCGCCGACATTCACGGCGCGGAGAAATGCGATGTATTTGTTCATGTGCTTCGGAAATAGCTGGTTCAAAAATAGGCAACTCCTGTTCCCCTTGCGGTTCCTTCCGGGTTTTCATGTTGTATAACGGGCTGAAAAACCGGACGCAGGAACAGGTTCCGGGCGGACGGAACAGCGGCCCCGCATCATTCGATTTCATCCGCAGGGAAAAATGATGTATCTTTTCTTAAACCAAAAAACCGCTGAACCATGTTAATGCACTTTTTCTCCCATGCCAACTGGCTCGCTATCGGCGTGTCGGTTCTTGTCTATTACGGACTCGGTGCTCTCTGGTTTTCCGTTCTTTTCGGGAAACCGTGGATGGCAGGGCACAATATCCAGATGCCTACGGATGAAGCAGCGAAGAAGGAGATGAGGAAAAAAATGCCGGTGATGATGCTGATCACCCTGGTGATGAATATCGCCATGGCCATGCTCATCGGGTTCTTCGTCATGGCCCTCGGTGCTGTGAACTGTATGGCCGGGATCAAGGTCGGGCTTGCGCTCAGCGCGGTCGCCTGCATCCCGTTCATGATGAGCCATCTTTACCTGATGAAGCCGTTCAAGGTATGGGTCATCGATGCCGGTTATCACATCGTCGCCATCACGGTGATGAGCATCATTATTTCCGTGTGGCATTAAAATGATCATAGAATGAAGTGGCCGGGTGAAATTTTTCCCGGTTGCTTCATTGCCTCAGTCATCCCGGCTTAAGGGATCACCGTTGATTTCCGCGAAACCGTGTGCGCGCTGAAATAACCGAGCGCATGGTTGGAAATATTCGAAACCGGATTGGCCGGTGCGGTGGTCTGGCCGGTCAGCGTCTGCTCGAGACTGAAGAAATAAGTGTATGTCGCTTTGTCGAGGCACTGCAGTTCGACATCGACCGAATCGTTGTGCGCCAGTTCCGTTGTAAAATCAAGAATAGGTTCGCCGTTTATCAGTCCGTCGCTGAACTGGTCGTCGAAAAGAAAGATGCCGTTGTTCCGCACATGGTTGATCGTTTCCACGCAGCGGTAATAATTTCCTTTCCCCGCGGGATCCTGGAAAAGCGGGATGATATAGTACGGCGAGCCGATCGACTGGTTCGGTTCGAGCAGAAGACTGTCGAGCGGGATGGCGGACGGCATCGTGCTCTGCGCCGTATACGTTTTCCCGTTGGTGATTACCGTCAGTGTGTACGTGCGGCCCGGAACGCCCTGGAAGGAATTCGTCTGGTAAACGCCGGGTGAGTTTTCCGTAAGTGTTTCAGAATTTCCAACGTTGTCGGCAATGTTAACCGTTGCGCCCGTCACCGGCGGGAATGTATTCGATTCGCTGAAGTTGACCGTTTGCGTAATGCTCACGGTATACGGACCCGGCTGATCGGTGATGTTGCCTTCGATCACGATCTGCGGATCTTTGGAATTGAGGTCGACGTCGATCACTTTCTGGCAGGATGAAGCCAGCAGGACGAAAACGGCGAACAAAGGGAAGAATATTTTTTTCATAGCGTGAAAAAATGCCGGTTCAGAAACGGAAGTTGTAAGTGACAGAGGGAACGAGACGGAAAAGCGATGTCTGCACCGCCTGTGTTTTTGACGCATCGTTCGGATCCTGACGGAAGGTGATCACGTATGCGTTCTCACGCGCATACACATTGTACACGGAAAAATTCCAGCTCGATTCGAACTTGTCGGTTTTCTTCCGCTGCCACGTTGCGCCGATGTCCATGCGGTGATACGCAGGCATGCGGTAGCCGTTGCGTTCCGTGTAGTAGAACTGCACCTGACCGTCGACGTAATATTTTCCGCTCGGGAACGTAACGGCGTCGCCGGTGTTGTAGACCCACGTTGCGGCGATCGACCATTTCGGCGTGAGGTCGTACATCAGCACGATCGAGACGTCATGCGTGCGGTCCTGTTTCACCGGGTACCAGTTGCCGTCATTGATGCCCGCGATCTGCCGCTCGCTTTTCGAAAGTGTGTAGCTGACCCAGCCCGTGAATTTTCCGTAGTTCTTTTTCGCGAAGAGCTCGAGACCGTACGCGCGGCCGATGCCGAACAGCAGTTCTCCTTCCACGAGATCATTGCCCTGCGTGTTCGCGCCGTTTTTGTAATCGATCTGGTGCTGCATGGTTTTGTAATAGATCTCCGCGCTGCATTCGATCGTGTTGTCGCGGAAATTCCGGTAATAGCCGAGCGCGTACTGGTCGCACAGCTCCGGCCGGATGATCGGGCTGCTCATGATCCAGAGATCCGTCGGGCTCGTCGATGTCGAATTGGAAAGCAGGTGCAGGTATTGTGTGTTGCGCGAATAGGAAAACTTCACCGAGCTTTTTTCATTGATGAGAACGGCGCCCGAAATTCGCGGCTCGAGATTGAAATACGTCTTCACGATCTGCCCGGAAGAATAATGCGCTGTGTCGGAAACGTTCCCTTCGGTGTCGAAGGAATAAAAATCGCCCTTGCCGAGAATGCTGAACGAGCTTCCGCGCAGTCCGTACGTAATGGAAATGCGTTCCGTCGCTTTCCATTCATTGCTGATGAAAACGGCGTTTTCCCAGCCGTAACGGTCCTGCAGCTTCACGGGATTGATGGAGGAACCCGCTTCGGCGGTGATCTGCCCCGGCGTTACCGTGTGGTAAATGCTGTTGAAGCCGAAACGGATGCTGTTTTTCGGGTTCGGGAAAAACTGGTATTCATGCTTCAGGTTGTAATCGCGGATCTTCGAGGTGATGTCGAAGGTGGCTGTGCTTCCGCTGATCGAGATTTTGTAGCTGTAATTGCTGAAGATGAGCGAGGTGTTCGAGAACAGGCGTTCGTTCGTCACGTGGTTCCAGCGGAATGTTCCAGTTGCATTTCCCCAGTCGATGCCGAACGTATTGGCCAGGCCGATCTTGTCGCGCCCGAAATAACCGGAAAGAAAAATGCGGTTGCGGTCGTTCAGCTCGTAATTCGCTTTCAGGTTGAGGTCGTAAAAATAAAGCTGGCTGTTCTTCGTCGTTTCGTTGTTCGACAGCTTGAGAAAAAGATCGGCGTACGTGCGGCGCCCGGTGATGAGAAAGGAGCCTTTGTTCTTCACGATCGGACCTTCGACGTTCAGCTTCGAAGAGATCAGTCCGAGTCCGCCGCTGACGTGGTAATGCTGGTTGTTGCCGTCGTTCATTTTCACATCGAGCACGGAGGCCAGCCGGCCGCCGTATTGTGCGGGCGCATTTCCCTTGTACACCGTCACGTCTTTTATCGCGTCGGAATTGAACGTGGAAAAAAATCCGAGCAGGTGCGACGCATTGTACACCGGCGCTTCATCCAGCAGGATGAGATTCTGGTCGGCTGCTCCGCCGCGCACGAAAAATCCGCTTCCGCCGTCTCCGCCCGACTTGATGCCCGGCAGGAGCTGGATGGTCTTCAGCACGTCTTTTTCACCGAAGAGAACCGGGATCTTGTTCACTTCTTTCATGTCGAGCTTCTGCGCGCCCATCTGCGGATCAGTGACGTTCTGGTCTTTGCGGTCGCCGGTGATCACGACTTCTTTCTGCGTGAAGGAAGTGTCCTCGAGCATGAAATCCTGGTGAACATTCTGGTGCAGGGAAAGCGGGATGCTCTGCGGCTTGTAGCCGGTCATGCTCACGGTCAGCGTATAATCGCCTTCCGGAACGGTGATGGAGAAAAATCCGTATTCATTGCTGGCGGCGCCCGCGCCCTTCACTTCGGGAATGCGGATGATCGCACCGATAATGGATTCACCGGACTTTTTGTTTTTCACATTCCCGCTGACCGTATACTTGTTTTGCGCTCCGGCTGCAGCAGGAAGAAGGAGCAGGAAAAGAAAAAATCGTCTCAGGAAAAAATTCATACAACGGGATTTAGCTAATGTGAAGTCGCAGCGGGCACAAAAATATTGCAGCGGATGAATAAAAAACCCGCTTTTCGTTAAATGACGGTGAAAAGATGATAAGTGGCGTGCTCCCCCGACGAAACTCACTTTTTCAGGACGATCCTGAACGTCGTTCCCTTCCCGGGCAGTGAGCGTTTCACAAAGATCTCCCCTTTGTGATATTGCTCGATGATCCGCTTGCAGAGCGAAAGTCCGAGTCCCCAGCCGCGCTGCTTCGTGGTGAAGCCGGGCTCGAAAATAGTTTTCTGCTTCGAGCGCGGAATTCCTTTCCCCGTGTCGGTGATGTCGATGTAAACGAACTGCTGCTCGTCGAACACTTCGATCGTGATCGAACCGGTCCCGTCCATCGCATCGACGGCGTTCCGGCAGAGGTTCTCGATCACCCACGCGAACAGCGGAACGTTCAGCGGCGCGAAAATGGAAGCGGGCGGAGAATAATTGAACGTGACGGTTTTCGATGTGCGCGAACGCATGTAGTCGACAGCGTGCGAGAGCGCATCCACGACGTCTTCGTTCCCGAGCCGCGGTTGTGAGCCGATCTTCGAAAAACGTTCGGTGATCATCTCGAGGCGGCGGATGTCCTGGCCGATCTCTTTCAGGATCGACTCATCGACGCCTTTCATCTTCAGGTATTCCATCCACGCGATGAGCGAGGAAAGCGGCGTGCCGAGCTGGTGCGCGGTCTCTTTCGCCATGCCCACCCAGACGAGGTTCTGCTCCGCCCTGCGTGACGTGCTGAAGAGCAGGTACGCCACGAGCAGGAACATGCCGACGACGATCACCTGCACGATGGGGAAATAGCGCAGCTGCTGGAGCTGCGGCGATTCCATGTAGTAGATCACGTTCTTTCTTCCTTCGCTGATGGAGACCATGATCGTGTCGCCGTTCTCTTTCAGGTAATTCAGCGCTTCGTGCAGGTACGCGAGCGAATCGCGGTGCAGCTTCAGCGTGTCGAGGTTGCCGTACGCAATGATCGTGGAGGAAGTGGAGTCGGTGTAGATCGCCGGCGCAGACGCGGGATTGCTGGCCACTTCCTTGATGAAGGAACGCTCGTTGCTCTCGAAGGATTCGCGTATGTCGTCGAACATCTGCGAATTCCGGTAAAACATGTAATAGGTTTTCTTCGTCAGCGTGTCGTTGATGTAGAAAATGGAATCGTGCTGGGCGCGCATGATCTTCAGCTGCTCGTAGCGCCATGCAGGATCCCTGCTTTTCGCCGTGTCGAGGTTGCGCCATTGCTCGATGTGCCCTTTTCCGTCGGTGACGATGGCGGGAACGGTTTCGTTGCTCTTGATCACGCGGAAAATGAATTCGAAGAACGACGTGTCTTTCGAGTCCAGCCGGTCGGGATCGAAATTCACGAGCAGGCGGCTGGCGTTGGCCAGGATCTCCATTTTTTTCCGCTCTTCCTTGCTGATCTTGCTGTAGAGCTGGCTCGTCTCCTCCATCATGATGGCCTTGCGGCGCACGGCTTCCGCCCACAGCTCGACGTTGCGTTTTTCACTTTGGGAGATCTTGTGTTCGAGATGAAAGGTGTAGATCAGCGAGGCCGCAACAATAATTGCGGCTGCTACCAGCAGGAGCCATTTCCACAGCTGTTTCCTGGAATAAATATTCACGCGAGAAGCCAGTCGCCAAAGATACGCAGGCAAGGCGGATTTATTGTACCCGCGGGATCATCCCACAGCAATACACTTTCAGCGCGAAGACGCTGTGCCTTTTGTGTTTTTATGACTTCACGGTAAAACCCGGGCCGGCGTTACCTGCGGTTATCCCGGTTGATCACACGATGCGATGTCCCGGGTTCCGCAAGGCGAAGATCAGCAGGTCGAAACTTTTCCCGTGGAAAAATCCGTACTCGTGCAGGTGTCCTTCCTGCACGAAGCCGTTGTTTTCGAGCAATGCGATGGCGCTGCGGTTGCCGCTGATCACGCGGGCTTCCACCGTGTGAAGGTTCATCGTTTCAAATCCGAAACGGATGATCGCGCCGAGACCTTCCTGCGCGAAATTCTTCCCCCAGAAATCAGGATGCATTTCCCCTCCGATCTCCGCACGGAGATTTTCCGCTTCGATGCGGTTGAATCCGCAGGCGGCAAGCAGCGTCCCCGTTTCCTTATGCTCCGCCGCCCAGCCTATGCTCTGCCGCGTCAGCCAGCCGTTCTCGACGCGCTTCACGATGTCTTCGGCTTCTTCGATCTTCGTCTGCAACGGGCGGTAAATGAAATCATGCACGCGGACGTTCTTCCGCAACCCGAAAATAGCCGGCGCATCTTCCGGCGTTATCTTCCGGAGGCGGAGGCGCTTTGTCTCCAGCACGGGAAATTTTTCGAAGCAGGAAAGATCAAGTTCCATTTCAGTTGCCGGGCCAGACGTGCGTATGCGTGCGGAATAATTTCACCGCGATGGCGAGCAGCACGATGCCGAACACTTTCCGCAAAACAGCAACACCGCCCACGCCGAGCAGCTTTTCCAGCCGGGAAATATTGCGCAGCACGACGTAAACGATGATCACGTTCAGCACGATGGCGATGAGGATGCTGATAATGCTGTATTCCGCGCGCAGCGACAGGAGCGTGGTGAGCGTCCCCGTTCCGGCGATGAGCGGAAACGCCAGCGGCATGACGGATGCGGTGGACGGAACTTCGTCTTTGTACAGCCGGATACCGAGGATCATTTCCAGCGCCAGGAAAAACAGCACGAACGACCCGGCAATGGCGAAATCGGAAACGTCGATGCCGATCAGGCCGAGAATGGGCTCGCCCACGAAGAGAAAACCGACCATGATCGCGAGCGAAACGAGCGAGGCTTTTTCCGAGTTGAGGCTGCCCACTTTCTGCTTCAGACCGATGATGACCGGGATCGATCCCACGACGTCGATCACGGCGAAAAGCACCATGGTAGCCGTGGCGATCTCTTTGATGTTGAAATTCATCGGAAGATTTTTTTTTTCAAAAGTAGAAGGTTTGCGTGTTCGGAACGCTGTTTTCGGTCCCCGGCGGCCTTCCGGGCGACCGTTCCCGGCTCCTTCATTTTGCGTACCTTAGTAATTGCCCTGGAACGCATGACCCGGAAAACTTCTTTTTCTGCGCATTTCAAAGCGAAAATCCTTCTTCCGTTTTTGCTTTTGCTGCCTTTTTTCGTGGAAGCGCAGGGCGATATGCGTTTTTTCGGGACAGCGACAAAAGACAACAAGCCGCTGCCAGGAGCGACGGTCACCGTGCTTATGGACGGCAAGCAGATCCACCAGGTGACAACCGGGAAGAACGGGAAGTTCAAGTTCACGCTCGACATCAACCACGATTACCGGATTAATTTTTCCGCACCGGGCTGCGTCGACATGTACATGACGCTCGATCTGCATACGCCGCCCGACAAAGCGTGGATCTACCCGGATTACGTTTCCGATATTCCGTTTTTTTCTGCCGGCGATCCCAAAGTGAAGACGGAGCTTTTTGCGCAAAAACCATTCATCAAAGTGATCTTCGACGGCGGGCAGGGATTCAAAGATGATCCCACGTACCGCTTCATCGACGAGATTTTCAAGGACCCGATGGAAGAGCAGCGCAAGAAGGAAGAGCTGGCCAGGAAGCAGGCAGCAGACAAAGCGCGCCAGGATTCCATCGATCTTGCGAACAAAATGGCGAATGACGCGCTGCTCGCGCAGCAGGAAGCCGACCGCAGGCGGAAGGAAGAAGAAGATAAAAGCAAGAACCATCCTGCCAATAATCCCCCGGCAGACGGTAATACGAATGTGCCGACGATGGAGTCGGACGAGATCCGTCTTGAAAAAGAAAAACAGGAACAGCTTGCGCGTGAAAAGCAGAATAAAACGATCCGTGCGCAGTACGAGAACAACCTGCTCAAGCTCGTCGCCGAATCGGAGAAAAAAACGAACATCTCGAAATTCAACAAGATGAAAGACGAGGCGATGACGAACTCCGTCATCGAAGCCATGCGCAGGGAGGCTGAAGCGAAGGCGCAGGGAACCTACCTGATCGAGCAGCAGAAAGAAAAACAACGGCAGACGCTCGCCAACCGGCAGATCCGGGCGGAGGAAGTGAGCCGCCTTATCGTCACCGTGGCGCAGATCGAAAAGACGCTGCGCGTTTCGGGCATGAAGCCTGTGGCCGCTTCGGAAATGCAGAATTACGCACCGCTTCCGAACGTCGTGGTGACGTACGAGGACGGATTTTTCTCCGACCGCACGAGCACTGTTTTCACCTGGCCCGGCGGAAAACGGATTATCTACAACGTAATTGAATTCTGGTGGGGCGGAAGATATTATTATCGCGAAGGAGCGGAAATAGACCAAAAAACGTATGACGCAGAAATTTTCAGGAACAAACGGAGTTAAGAAAAAAACAAAATTCATTTTCTTACTGCCGGCCCTGCTGTCAGTCATTTTTCTGCATGCACAGACTTCGAGCTTTATCAATTACGGCGTCGAGCAGGGTCTTGTGCAGTCGCAGGTGCAGAC
>DASTSF010000285.1:0-20100 GCA_035760825.1 Bacteroidia bacterium | reverse complement strand
CCTGAAAGTGAAATTCGGAGGCAACGCGATCGAATTCCACGACAATAATTTTTTCGTTTCGGAAAAACGCACGGTCGAATTCGCCCGGCTGGTGCACGGTGAAAAAATGACGTGGTGGGGAGAAGGCCGCATCGACACGATCGACAAATACAAAGATGAGTCGCTGGAAATTATGCGTGAAGCTGGCTGCAGGATGATCTTTTTCGGTGCGGAAACCGGGAATGACGAACGTCTGCGTGCGATGGACAAAGGCGGAACGCAGACGGGAGAGCAGATACTCCGTTTCGCGGAACGGATGAAGAAGTTCGATATCGTTCCCGAATATTCGTTCGTGCTGGGAACGCCTGCGGAATCGGAAGAGGAAGCGCTCAGGCAGGTGGAAGAGGACATCGCTTTTATCCGGCAGGTGAAGGAAGTGAATCCGCAGACGGAGATCATCATTTATGTATACAGTCCTGTTCCCGTGGAAGGTTCCGCGCTGTATGAAAAAGTAAAATCGAACGGGTTCCGTTTCCCGGAAAAGCTGGAAGACTGGATCAGTCCTCAATGGGAGAAATTCGACCTGCGGAAAAATCCGCTCACGCCCTGGCTGACGCCGAAGATCGTGGACCGCATCCGTAATTTCGAAACCGTGATCAACGCGCGCTACCCGACGATCTCCGATACGCGGCTTTCCTCTTTCCGGAGGAACGTGATGAAAATTTCCGGGACCTGGAGATACAGCGCGAAATTCTATTCGCTTCCGCTCGAGCTGAAATTACTCCAGAAGCTCTGGAAATACCGCCAGCCGGAGAAAGAAGGTTTCTGAATGTTTCAGGCGGGGATTTTCCCGAGCACGCGCGCGATCTCGCTGAGCAGTTGCTCTTCCTTATACGGTTTGTTCACGTAGCCGTCCATGCCGTTCTCCATGCAATGTTCTTTTTCACCCGGGTTCGCGCGTCCTGTTACAGCGATGATGCGCACGGAAGCGATCGAAGCATTTTCCGAAGAGCGGATAAGCTGTGTTGCTTCGTTGCCGTTCATCTGCGGCATCTGCAGGTCCATGAGCACGACATCTGTTTTTGTCTGGTCCAGGATCGACAGCGCTTCTTTCCCGCCGCCGGCTTCGAGCACCTGTGCACCGTGGGCGGAAAGTATGTGACCGGCGAGAAGGCGGTTCACGGGTTCATCGTCGCACACGAGAATGGTTTTTCCGCCGAGGAAATTTCCGGGCATCGCTTTTTGGGTGTTGCCGGGAATGTCTTTCGGGCTTCCGCGGCGCATCGGGATCAGCACAGTGAAAACGGTTCCTTTTCCTTCCGTGCTTTCCACGTGAATCGTTCCGTTCATTTTTTCGACAAGGAAACGCGTGATGCTCAGCCCGAGTCCTGTTCCGCCGAAGCGGCGCGTGATGCTGTTGTCGGCCTGTGTGAATGCTTCGAAGATCGCTTCGATCTTTTCATTGGAAATACCGACGCCTGTATCGGAAACGGTGGCGCGCAGCCATTCCGTGTTGTCCACGAGATCTTTCTGTTTCGCCAGTGCAACATCGATCTTTCCCCGTTCGGTGAATTTGACCGAATTGGAAATAAGATTGTACAGCACCTGCCGGATCCGCACGGGATCGCCGATCAGCACTTCCGGTACATCGCTGCTGCAGCTGACGGAAAATGAAAGTCCTTTCTGGGTGGCGTTGCCGCTGAAGGCAGAGCGAAGATCGCCGGTAAGGTCCGATGTTGAAAAACCGATCTCCTCGAACTCGAATTTCCCGGATTGCATCTTGGAATAGTCGAGCAGGTCGTTCACGATGCCGAGCAGGTGATCCGAAGAACGCTGTATGCTTTCGGCCTGGATGCGCTGCAGATCGTTCAGCGGCGACTTGAGCAGCTGTTCTGAAAAACCGGAAATGATGTTGAGCGGTGTGCGGATCTCGTGGCTCATGTTGGCCATGAATTCTTCTTTCGTTCGCGCAAGCATTTCTGCGTTCCGTCGCGCCGTATCCAGCTCCGCCTGCAGCTTCCTGTTGCGGATGATGTCGCGGCGGATCAGGTATACGAAAAGAAGCATAAGGCAAAGCGCGACGCCGGCGATCCAGAAAATGATCGACATCGTTCCTTCGACGGAGGTCCGGGTTGCCGCATCGAATTTTTCTTTTTCCTCTCTGCCGATGATCTTTTCATAACGGCTCGTGACATGCCGCAGGCGTTCCTGGAGCGAGATGCCTGTTTTCAGCAGCGCCATTTCCCGCCGGAGCCGGGTATTCTCCTGCAGGTTTTCCTGGTTTTGTCCCTTGACGATCGCATTGCGCACGCGGGACGTTTCGATCAGCGAAACATGAGCGGCTGTATCTTTTGCCGGGACGTCCTGGGCCTGGACCGTTTGCCGCTTGCCGAAGACACGCTGCCAGAAATTCTGTTTTTTCCCGGGATGCAGCGTGTCCTGCACTGTCGTCGTATCAAAATTCATGTCTGATCGCGAGGCCTGCATCTCGTGCATGGCCATTTCGCGCAGCACGTTGTCCGCAACAAGCTGCCCCGGGAGGTTGGTGTCCGACAAAGCGATGCGGTCGCCGAGGTATTCATCCCACGCGTCGGAAAGAAGAGTGAGGCTGTCCGCGAGCGCATGCGCTTCCGGGAATTTTGCATTGAGCCTGCGCAGCTGCGCAAGCGAATCGCCGATGAAGGTGCGGCAGCTGTCGAGCTCATCCAGCACGGCGGGATCGCTGCTGATCTTCCACGATTCCGCACACGTGCCGGCGCGGTCGAGCTGGTCGAGCACGGATTTCCAGAGCATGATCCTGCGGTCGGGCGGACCGATGTCGTTGATCGAGCTGCTGATCCGGCGGAGCTCGCGGAACATGAAAAAAGAGGCAAAGCTCAGCGTTCCCGCCACCAGCAGGAAACCGAGAACGACTTTATAGGTGAGCGAGCTCTTCATGAGGAGGCATTCATCATCCGCAGAACTTCGGACACTTCGCCGAGCGCGCGACCAGCCCCATCAAGAAAACGCTGTGAGATCGTTTTCATTTCATCGATGTCGCGGAATGTTCCGTCTTCGATCGCCCGCAGAAGTTCTGAAAGATCGCTCCTGCCGAGGTAATGAAAAGTGGGACGGAGGCGATGTGCGCACGCCGCCGCCGCGCCGGTGTCGTTTTCTTCGGTTGCTTTTTTCAGCCCGTCAAGGAGACCGGGCGATTGCTCGGCGCAGGTCTGCAGCATCCGCCGGATGAACGTTTCGTCATTATGCCCCAGCGTCCTCAGCTCTGCGAGATTAATGTGCTTCGTGTCCATAAAATACGGGCGGGTTGATCTGCGCATGCGTTCCGCACGATCCAAAAATAAAGCGGGTTGCGTTGCTGCGCAGGAGACTTTCGACCGATGAGCAATGTTCGTCGATTCCCTGTTTCAGTCGCGGAGCAGGTTGAGCCGCTCGAGCAGCGGTTTTATTTTGGCGCGGCTTACCGGGATCACTTTGTCGCCGATGAGTATGGTGTTGTCCTCGATGCGTGAAATGCGGTCGAGGCGGACGATGAACGAATTGTGCGCCCTGAAAAAAAGCGAAGAGGGAAGCGCGCTCTCCATCGATTTCATCGTGGCGTGAACGACGTAGCGTTGTTTCGCGCTCATGATCTGCACGTAATCGGCAAGCGCCTCTACATAGAGGATCTCGGAAAGGCTGATCTTTTCCAGCACGGAATTGACGCGCACGAAAATGTGATCGGCCTGCGCGGTGCCGGGATTCGACTGCACGTATTTCGAAGCGCGCATCACGGCTTTCAGGAAACGTTCTTCCGAAAACGGCTTGACAAGAAAATCAGTCACGTCATAATCGAACGCTTCGGCAGCATATTCTTTGCGCGAAGTGATCAGCACGACGGCGGGTTTTTTCCGGTCCAGCATTTTCAGGAACTGGATCCCGCTCATGCCGGGCAGCTGCACATCGAGCAGGATGAGGTGGATCACATTTTTCATCATTACTTCTGCGGCCGAAGTTGCATCTCCGCAGGAAGCGATCAGCCTGAGACCGGGCATGCGCCTGATGCGCTGCTCGAGATCGGTGCGGATCATTTCGTCGTCGTCAACAATAAGACAATGCATAGGAAATTGAATTAGCGGGTGGTTTTGTAAATATAACGCAAATGCATCCTTTATTATGGCCTCAAACTGTCGAGCAAGTCGGGCAAAGGGTCGAAAAAAAACGGCGGCCGGGAAGAGGAATAAGTAAAATTGTTTGAGTGAATGAAACATAATTAAAACAGCAGAGCCATGAAAACAGGAAAGTTGACAACCAGGAAAGCGGTGATCTGTTTTTTCTTCATGATCATCTTCGCAGGAATGAATGTTTTGTCTGCGCAATCCGCAGGATACAACAGCGGCCTGGGACTTCGTTTCGGTTCGGATGTCGGTATCACCGGAAAGACGACAGTCGGCAAAGGATACCTCGAAGGAATTCTCGGCAGCGGATACCGCGCATTCATGATCACGGGATTGTACGAAAGATATATTCCGGCCTTTCACCGTGATGATTTTCACTGGTACTTCGGCGGCGGCGGACACGTAGGATTTTTCGATCGCTGGTACGCTTATGGTTATTACGACCGCTGGGGCTATTACCACGGACCTTATTTGTACCAGTACGGCGACCCGACGATCGGCATCGACGGAATATTCGGACTTGAATATAAATTCCAGCAGATCCCGTTCGCTGCGAGCTTCGACCTGAAACCGTTCATCAACCTGTACCGCTACGATTACGGTTTCATGGAAGGCGCATTGAGCTTCCGCTATGTCTGGTGAAGAGCGCGTTTGAAAAAGAGTACATGGACAGGATGAAACGTAAAACGAAAAGCCATGAAAACCCGGAGATCAGTCGTGTGGCTGTTCTTTCTGGCAGCAACACTGGCAGCATGCCACAACATGCAGGAATATGAATCGTACGGACAAAAGTTTTTGTCCGGGAACAATGACAGGAAGAAAGCGGGGACCGGTTCTTTGATCTTCCGCAGTCACAGGCACAATGTGCTGCGCATTAAGCGGACGGAAACAAACGATGAGTACGGAACGGTGGAAGGAAATGTTGTTCCCGCGGGAAAAGGGATCATGGTGACGCTGAGCGACAGTGTTTCGGTTTTTTCAGCGCACGCCAATCCCGTGAGCGGGCATTTCCAGTTCCGTTATGTTCCCGAAGGAAAATATACCCTGAAGGTCTACCCGGCTGACGGAGATGAGCCGCTGGTTTCGTTACCCGGTATCGATGTCGTCGCGGGCATGGTGACGGATGCAGGAAACATCCTCGTCTATCACCCGAAAGGCCGCTCAGGTTGGTTGCCTGGTTCTTGGTCTGGTTACCTTGCCGATGGGGGCGCGGAAATTTCCGCGCTCCCGCAACCGTAAATAAATTCCTCAGATCTCCTTCCGTTTCCCGTTTTCAAAATAAACGATCTTGTAAAGATCCGAACGCCGGTCGTTCCATGTGAGCACGCTTCCGAATTCACGGCTGCGGTTGAGCAGGTTCATGTCGAGATCCTGGTAAATAAGCGTTTCATTATTCGGCGAAGCTTCATTGGCAATTCCTTCCCGGTGGAATTCCGTATCGGAAGGTGTGAAGATGGCGGACTGTGCATACTGTATGTCCATGTTTTCCACTTCCGGAAGATTTCCCACGCAACCCGCAATGACCATGTACACCTGGTTCTCGATCGCACGCGCCTGTGCGCAGTAACGCACGCGCAGGTAGCCGCGCTTTTCATCCGTGTTGAACGGTACGAAAATAATTTCTGCGCCTCGCGCCACCGCGATGCGCGCGAGCTCCGGGAATTCCACATCGTAGCAGATGAGGATGGCGATCTTCCCGATATCCGTGTCGAACACCTCGACGCTGTTGCCGGGTTTCACGCCCCACCATTTACGTTCGTGCGGCGTAATGTGCAACTTGTACTGCTTCCCGATCGTTCCGTTGCGGCGGAACAGGTAAGAAACGTTGTGGAGGTTGTCGTTCTCGATCACGAAATGCGATCCGGCGATAATGTTGATGTTGTATTTGATCGCCAGCCGGGTGAAGAGTTCTTCATAGCGGACCGTGAAATCTGCCAGGGAACGCATGGCGGCCGCGGGTGATTTTTCGGGGAGGAACGTCAGCAACTGCATCGTGAACATCTCCGGGAAAAGGACGATGTCGCAACGGTAATCCGAAGCGACGTCGACGAAATATTCGCAGTGCTTCGCAAATTCCTTGAAGCTTTTGATCATCCGCATCTGGTACTGCACCGCGCAGGCGCGTACATACTGCTGGCGTTTTCTTTTCTGCCCGTCGGGAACATACCCGTAGTTGATCCATTCGAGGAACGTCGCGTAACCGCGCGATTCCTTGTCATTGGGAAGGTAGTCGGGCAGGAGCTGCTTGAGCACGAACCCGTTCGCGATCTGCGCGGTAAGCACCGGGTCGTAGATCTTTTTGTCGATGACCTTCTCCACGTATTGCGCCGCGGAAAGCTTATCAGCGTATTTGTAATAATTGGGTATGCGCCCGCCGACGGTAATCTTCCGCAGGTTCCGGTCACGCACCAGTTTCTGCCGCGCTTCGTAAAGTCGCCTCGAAAGTTTCATGCCCCGGTATTCCGGGTCCACCATGATCTCGATCCCGTAAAGTGTGTCGCCGTCAGGATCGTGGTTGGTTATGAACCCGTTCTGCGTAAGCACGCTCCACGGATCGGTTTCCGAATACTGGTCGAAATTCAGGATGTGGCTCGAGGAAGATGCGACCAGCTTCCCGTCGTATTCCACACCGATCTGGCCTTCGCGGAAAACAGTGATGAGACTTTTGAATTGCTCGAAGCTCCACGGTTTCATGTTCGGAAAGCAGTGAAGCTGCATTTCACGCACACGTTCGTAATCGGAGATCTTCAGCCTTCTCACGCGGATCTTTTTCATAAGCGGTAAATCATGGTTGGTTAAAAATGTACAGCGGATTTTCCTGAAGGTAATCAAATCTCCCCGCGCAATCAATAACCTGCCTGCCGCTGCGCTGACATGATCAGGTTTTCCTCATTGATGAATTCGTAATTTTGAAGCGATAATATTTCCGGCGTGAATCTTTTCATTTTATTTTCCGTGCTCATTTCGCTGGCGGCGGTGTTCTCCTACATCAACGTCCGTTCCCTGCAGCTTCCTTCCGGTATCGCGCTGATGCTGCTGGGTTCCGCGCTGAGCGTCGTGCTGCTCGTCGCCGGCCGCGTTTCCCCGGCATTCACCGGGTACATCCGCGCGCAGCTTTCCGTGATCGATTTTTCCGAATTCCTCCTCGGCATATTGCTGAGCTTTCTCCTCTTCGCCGGGTCATTGCACGTGAACATGCAGCTGCTGAAAGAATCGGCGAAGAGCGTCATCGCGTTTTCCACGCTCGGCGTTGTTGTTTCCACGCTGCTCACCGGAACGGTTCTTTATTTCCTGCTGAAAATTTCCGGCCTGGAAACACCCTTCGTGCTTTGCCTGCTTTTCGGCTCGCTGATCTCGCCCACCGATCCTATCGCGGTGATGGGCATCCTGAAAAAAAGCGGCGTGCCGAAACCGGTGGAGATCATGATCACGGGTGAATCGCTGTTCAACGACGGTATCGGCGTCGTGATCTTCGCTACGATCATGCAGTCGGCTTCCGGCGGCGCAGGTGTGAGCTTCGGTTCCGTCGCCTGGCTGTTCGCGCAGGAAGCGGCCGGCGGAATTCTCACCGGGCTGCTGATCGGCTATGCCGGTTACCGGCTGATGAAATCGATCGATCATTTCCAGACGGAAATACTCATTTCGCTCGCCATGGTGATGGGCGGCTACAGCCTCTGTCATTTCATTCACGTTTCGGGTCCGCTGGCCATGGTGGTGGCCGGACTCGTCACCGGGAACAAAGGTGTGACGGAAGCGATGTCCGACATCACGCGCGATTACCTCGAAAAATTCTGGGAAGTGATGGATGAGATACTGAACGCGATCCTTTTCACGCTTATCGGCCTCGAGCTGATCGTGGTGAGTTTCCGCACCGAATACATGATCATCGGGACCGTGATCGCTGTCGTCCTGGTTTTCATACGTTATATTTCGATCTGGATCCCGGCCAGCCTTTTCTTTTTCCGGGAAAAGCTCGGCAGGAAAACAATGAAGATCATGACCTGGGGCGGATTGCGCGGAGGTATTTCGGTTGCGCTCGCGCTTTCTGTTCCTGAGAACGAGCACAAGGATGCGCTTGTTGCATTCACGTTCGTCGTGGTGCTTTTCTCCATTGCAGTACAGGGAATGACGATCGAAAGGCTGGTGAAGAAACTTAACCCGGAAAAGATCTGATGGAACCGCTGAAGCAGACATGGCGTTTTCTGAAATGGCGTTTCGGCCTGTCGCACGACAAGAACGAAGCCGAAGTGATCATCGATTCCATAAGCAAAGGGATCGAATTCCGCGGTGTCAATGTGTGGGTCCTCGTGTTCGCCGTTTTCCTCGCGTCCATAGGGCTGAACGTTAATTCAACTGCGGTCATCATCGGTGCGATGCTGATCTCGCCGCTCATGGGCCCGATCATGGGGATCGGTCTCGGTCTCGGCATCTTCGATTTCGATCTCGTAAAATCCGCAGCGAAAAATCTTGCCATCATGGTGGTGGTGAGCCTCACCGCTTCCTCGCTTTATTTTCTCCTGAGCCCGCTCAACCAGGCGCAGTCGGAACTGCTGTCGCGCACGGCGCCCACGATCTGGGACGTGCTCATCGCGCTCTTCGGCGGACTGGCGGGGATCGTCGCTTCAGCTTCGAAGGAAAAAGGGAACGTGATCCCCGGCGTTGCGATCGCGACGGCGCTCATGCCTCCGCTCTGCGCGGCGGGTTTCGGTCTCGCCCGCGGTGATCTTCTTTTCTTTTCGGGTGCGTTCTATCTTTTCTGCATCAACGCGGTCTTCATCAGCGTGTCGACGTTCCTCGTCGTTCGCCTGCTGAAGCTTCCCGCACGTTCCTACCCGGATCCGCGCATCGGGCGCCGCATCAGGAACGGGATCACCGTTATTGTTCTTGTCACGATCCTGCCCAGCATGTACATCGCTTACCTCACCGTGCGGAAAGTGGTTTTCGAGCAGCGCGTTGCGGAATTCGTGCGCGATGAGTTCCGTTTCGACGGTGCGCTCGTGCTGGCGCAGAGAACGGATTATGAAAACAATTCGCTTGACATCACGCTCATCGGGAAACGTATTCCGCAGAAAACGCTGGACGAACTCAAAGGAAAACGTTCACACTACAGCCTCGCGGATCTGGATATCCATGTGCACCAGGGACTCGGTGATACGACCGTTCCGCTTGACGTCGACAGGATCAAATCGCAGATCACCGAAGACCTGTTATCGCGCAATGAAGCGATGCTCAGTGATAAAGACAAAACGATCGCCGCGCTGCAGGATGAGCTCAGCACGTACCGGAAAAATATCGTGCCCGTGAAAGATATCGCGGAAGAAATGAAAACGCTGAATGAAAACCTGCTCGAGCTGAGCATTTACAACACGGTTTCGTTCAACGTGGCGAAGAACGAAAGCGACACCGTGATGACTGCGCTGGGAAAATTCAAAAGCAGACCTTCACGAAAAGAGACCGAACGTCTCACCACGTGGCTGAAAACGCGCACGCACGCCGATACGCTTCGGTTCATCATTACGAATTGACCGCTGCTCCTGCGATCATTTGACCAGGTTTACATGACCGATATATTGCTTCTTCGTTCCTGAAACGCGGAAGCTCACATCCGCTTTCCACACATACGTATCGATCTGCGCGATCCCGCTTCCCCCGTTGGCACGCCCGTCCCAGCCTTCTCCCCATTCGCGCGTTTCCCAGATGAGGTTTCCCCAGCGGTCGAAGATCATCAGGTGATAATTTCCTTCGTCGATGCCGGTTCCTTTCGGGGTGAAGACGTCGTTGATGCCGTCCCCGTTCGGCGTGAATGTATTGGGCGCGTAAAACGATTCTTCTTCGTTGATGTAAACGAAAGCGCCTGCCGTATCCGTGCAGCCATAAGAATTCGTCACGGTAAGCGTGACGTAATATTCACCCGTGTTCGTGTAGGTGTAAACAGGGTCCTGCGAAAAGCTGCTGCCGATCCCGTCGCCGAAATTCCACCACCAAGTGATTGCGCCGGAAGAAGTATCTGTGAATGAAATGACCGGCTGGAGAATGGTTGTCGTGGCCGGTGTGGCGAGAAAATCCGCGTGCGGTGACGGGTAAACGTGGATAAGATTGGAATAAACGACCGAAGCGCTGCAGCCTCCGCCATTCGCCGCATAAAGTGTGACGTTGTAATTTCCCGGCGATGTGTAGCAATGCGTGGGTGAAAATACATTCGAGGAATCTCCGTCGCCGAAATACCACGTGTACGCTGTGGCGCCGCTTGTGTTGTTGGTGAAATCCACGCAGAGCATTTCGCATGCTGACGAATCGCTGGCGGCGAATTGCGGAACGGGCGCAGGACTTACATTAACGGAAACGCTGTCGCTCGCGCTGCATCCGTTCGCATCCGTGACGTTCATGGTGTATGTTCCTGATGCAGTCGGTGCGAACGTGTAAGAAAGGAAGGGCAGGTTTCCCGGCGACCAGCTGTACGTGTACGAAGGAGAACCGCCGGAAATGCTCGCGGAAACGGTGGTGTTCTGACCGGTACACACTGTTGACTGCGCGGAAGATGCATTCACGATAAGCGGCGGCGGCTCTGTGACGAAAAATGTATCCGACTGCACGCAGCCGTTCTGGTCGGTGACAGTGACGGTGTAATTTCCCGGCGGAAGATTGTTTTCCGTTGCGGATGCTCCACCCGACGACCACGAGAAAACATACGGACCAGTTCCGCCGGATGGCGTGACACTGATGGATCCGTTGCTGTCGCCGAAACAGGCTTCACCGGTGATGCTCGTTGCCAGCACGATGTTCGATTGCTGCGTGATGAGGGCGGTCGCATTGACAGAGCAGCCGTTGTTGTCGGTGATGGTGCAGGTGTAATTTCCTGCGGAAAGCCCCGTTGCTGTTGCGTTCGTTCCGCCCGAGGGCGACCATGAATAAGAATAAGGTGAAGTCCCTCCTGCGCACGCGATACTTGCGGATCCTGTTCCGCTTCCGCACAGGGAATTGTTCGTCGTCACGGTCGTGGTGATCGCCGGCGGTTCGGTGATCACTGCAGCAACCGTGAGCGTGCAGCCGTTCGCATCCGTGACCGTGCAGGTGTATGTTCCCGCCGGGAGATTCGAGGCGCTCGCACCTGTTCCGCCCGAAGGCGCCCACGCATAGGTGTAGGCGGGTGTGCCCCCGTTCACGCTGACGGAAGCAGAACCGTTCGCTCCGCCATTGCACGTCACGTTCACCGGTGTAAATGAAGCGGCCAGCGCAGCCGGTTGCGTGATGGAAACAGATTGTGTCAGAACACAACCATTGGTATCGGTGATCGTGCAGGTGTAATTTCCCTGCGCGAGATTCGTTGCAGTGGAATTGTTCCCGCCCGAAGGCGCCCATGCGTACGTGTAGCCGGGACTTCCACCGCTTACGTTCACCGTTGCGGATCCGTTGCCGCCCATGCAGGAAATGTTCGAGATGTTCGTCGTGACGGAAAGCGCGGCGGGTTCGGTGATCGTCACGGCCTGCACCTGGCTGCAGCCGTTCGCATCGGTGATGAGACACGAGTAGGTTCCTGCTGCGAGATTCGACGCCGTCGCATTGTTTCCGCCGGCAGGCGACCACGCGTATGTGTAAGGCGTGCTTCCGCCGGTGACGTTGACGGCAGCAGAACCATTCGTTCCGCCGTGACAGGAAACGTTATTCTGCGAAGAAGCGATGCTCAGCGTTCCCGCCGGCGCTGCGATCGTAACTGTATCTGAAAAATTCAGGCTGCTGCAGCCGGAAGCAAGCGAGACGGTTACCGTGTACGTTCCGGGACAAAGATTCACGGCTGTCTGTCCCGTCTGCACGGGATTCGTGCTCCACGTGTACGTGAGGTTCGACGTGTCGCCGCAGGTCATCGTGAAATGCGCGGTGGCTGTCCCGGTGCAGCTGCACGCGGGCGGATCCTGGTGCGTCATCGTGAACGTCGTGGTGTTTCCGCCGGTCACCGTGATGCAGGAAACGAATCCCTGCCCGCAGGCGTAGAGCAGATTGTTCTGTCCCACTTTCACGTCGTAAACGGTATCGCTGAGCGGAATGGTCTGCGTCTGCACGAGTGAAGAATTATAAACGCAGATCGAACTTTTCACACCGACGTAAACATTATCGCAGAGATCTGCGTCGAGCCCGCTCCAGTAAACCGTGTCCTGGTGGAACCACGTCCACGTGTAAGGCCAGATCATCGTGACGATGGCGCCGGTGTTCTTGTTGATTTTGTTGAGCTGCGTTCCGTCGTACGTGTACAGCCAGTTCGTTCCGGCCGCCATCCCGTTGAGCCCGTTCGTGAAACTGTTCGGGTTGCCGATGGAAACAGGTCCGAGCACGTAACCGTTGATGTAAGCTTCATGCAATGTGAATCCGTCCCACGTGTTAAATGTCGCCGGTGAGAGCGAAGGCATGGGCAGTTTCAGCAGGCGGTTGTCGAATGAAGCGGAATTGACATTGGAACGATTGGTGGCCATGAAGCAATTGTTGCTCGCCGGATCGGTGCAGAGCAGGCTCATGTCGTGAAATGCATTCGTCGCGCCGAGCACGTTCACGGGCGTGATGGCGGTCATGTTCGTGTCGAGCATGCAGGCCTGGTTGAGCACGGTGTTCCCGCCGCCGGCGATCACCACCTGGTTGTCGCACGGATCGTATGCGGTGCGCCACATTTCCAGCAGACCCGGATCGCCGGGAAAAATGCTCACCTGCGTTCCGTTGCTGTTCACCTTGATCACTTTCGCGCCGCCGCCCACGCCGGTTCCCACGCCTTCGACGAGGTAACAGGTGCCGGAAGTTCTGTTTACGGCGAAGTCGCCGTAGTTGGAAGAAAAAAAAGCGGGATCGGTGAACACCCACTGGATCACTCCCGCGCTGTTCAGCTTCACGAGCTTGAACGGGTAATACGAACCGTACGCATACACATTTCCGTAGTTGTCGTAGTCGACGTCGTAAGCGGAATTCGTGTTCGGTCCCCAGCCGACGTTTACGATGTTCGGGTTCGTCGTCCACGGATCGATGATGAGCGTGCGTGACGCATCACGGCCGGGAATGCTGAACGTGAGGTCGCGTTTGTCAATGGAAAAAGAACCGCTCGCTTCGCTGCCGTCATCGTAATAACAGGAAGGAGCGTGGTCGGTGAACGTTCCCATTTTACAGGGAATAATCGCATTACCGTTCTCATCCGTGGAAATTTTTCCGTCTGCGCTGTAATGAAGATCCACAACAGAAAGATCGGCGCCGGGATGAACGACGAGCGAATATTTCAGTCCGCCTTTTTCCGGGAGAACATATTCGACGTCGATGCCGGGATAAAGATCGTGGTACGTGATCCGGCTGAACGCATGCGCGATGATCGCATTGCGGTCTGTTCCTGCATAGGAATAATAACTGGGAACTTCGTTATCCGCATCCACGCGAACGGAAGAAGAGCTGTTTTTCCATCCGGCGGTGAAGTAGGAGGAGACCGGTTTTCCCGGACCTTCTTTTTCATCTTCACCTTCTTCCTGTTTTTTTTCAGCGGGAAAATCATCGCAGCGGTAAATGATGGAATGCGAAGTGAAGTACGCTTTGATCTTTCCGAAATCCGCCATGAAGAGAACCGCATCGTTCGTTTCTTCACGAATACTTTCGTCGAATTGTCCCGCGTTCTGCACGAAAACGCAGTTGCCGAACGGGTTCACCGTCCAGTTGGTTTTGTACGATGCATTTGTTCCGCATTCCTGCAGGGAAAAAGCGGGAATGCAAAACAGCTGCGCAGCAAAGATCGCGGCGACGTATTTTTTTTCGCACGTCATGCAGCGGAAATAAAAACCGTGACGGTGGCGAGGATGGAAATGAAAAGAGAAATCCGCAGGCAGGACGACCAGGAGAGGGTGCGATGGTAAACCGAAGCGTGTTTCATGGCGTGTTGTTTTTGGAGGCGATCAAACTTAACACGGCAGGGCAGGAGGCTCAATCCATTTTTTTGGTAATGTGGTAATTTCAGTCTTGCATATTTTATTTATCATATTGATAGTAAATAGTATATGATAAAATAAACGGTAGTTCTGAAGCTTGTTTTTCATGTAAAAAATCGCTGTTCCGGGGCTGGTGCAGAGACGAAATGCCACCGTTTCACACCCTCATAAAATAACACCGGCATAACGAAAAGCCTTATGTAAACATTTATTTACCGGCTAATTTTAGGGTCCCGGAACAACGGCGCGTTTTTTGAATAAACGCTGATGACGCGCCCCGGTTTTCACACCATCACCTGGAAAAACATGCAGCAGAACAGACTGAAAAAATCACGCCTCCTGAAAATTTTCGCAACGCTCCTTCTCGTTCCCGCCGCTTTCCTCTGCGTGAGCTGGGGATTCTGGGCGCACAAGCACATCAACTGGTGGGCAATACAGACGCTGCCCGAACCGCTGCAGTCGTTTTACAAGCTGCACGGCGATTCCATCCGCGAGCGCGCCGTAGCTCCCGACCTGCGCCGCCGGACCGACAAATCCGAAGGCATGCGCCATTATCTCGACGCTGATCATTACGGTGTGTCGCCCTTCGACAGCATTCCGCAGAGCTGGGATGCGGCCGTGAAAAAATATTCTGCCGACACGCTGTACAAATACGGCATCGTTCCCTGGCAGATCACCAATGTGCTGAAGCGCCTCACGCAGGCGTTCAAAGACGGCAACACCGACAGCATCGTTTTTCTTTCCGCCGATCTCGGTCACTACGTGGCCGACGCGCATGTTCCGCTGCACACGACAAAAAATTACGACGGGCAGCTGACGGGACAGAAAGGAATTCACGCGTTGTGGGAAGCGCGCATCGTGGAGATGGATTCGATGAGCTATAATTTCAAACCGACAAAAGCGCGTTACCTGAAAGATCCGCAGGCAGAAGCGTGGCAAATTCTCCGCGACAGCTACACGTGCCTCGATTCCGTGCTCACGCTCGATCAGCAGGTGAAAAAAGAAATACCGCAGGACCAGTGGTACACGAATGCGAACGTGGACGGCCGCGACCAGAAAACGTTTTCAACGCAGTATGCAGCGGCATATAACAAGAAACTGAACGGCATGATCGCGCGCAGGATGCAGGCTTCGGTGGAAGACGTGGGAAGCTACTGGTACACGGCGTGGGTGGATGCAGGAAAGCCGGACCTCGCGAAAAAGAAAAAGTAGAGCGGTCAGCGCAGCAGCGTCAGGAAACCCGTGTAGTGTTCCTGCTCTCCCAGTTCAATAATGTAATAATACGTCCCGTCGGTCGCTTCTTTTCCGTCGCGCGCTTTTCCGTCCCATGGCAATGCGCTGTCGGTGCTCGTGAACATCAGCACGCCCCAGCGATCGTAAATGCGGATCCTGTAGTCTTTGCCTCCGTCATAGTTAACCAGGAAATAATCGTTGATGCCGTCGTTATTCGGGGTGAAGACATTCGGGATGGAAAAATCACCGGTTACAGTTTCGGTATGTATAAGCGGACAATCCGATTCCGAAAGGTTTTTGGTAGTGAAGGAAACCGGCGTATTGAGAAACGGATCAGCAAGTACAGTGGTGAACGCGATGGGAAGAGGCGCAGAGCATGACATTTCGGTGAGCGTATCGGGATTCGCATTGCAGGAGATCATGCCGGAATTATCCGTTTTAATTACCGCGACACCGCCATGGGCTCCCTGGTCAAAAAGGTAGTCGAACGCAAAGCCCCCGTCGGTTGTCGTCTCCAGGTAACTGACCTGCATCTGGCCGTTCGGGTATCCCCGTGTGCCGTGTTGCCAGAGTAGCTGCCCGTTCGCATCCGTTTGTGCGAGCATCACCCCGTTGTCCGTGCTGCACAACAAAGCATAACCGCCGGTAACTTCTCTCGCCGACAAACCGAAATCCAGCATGTCGGAAGGAACCTTCATCGCTTTTGTCCAGGAAACACTTCCGGCGGGATCCAGCTTTATCAATAATGCTGCTGAAAGACTGAACCCGTCCAGTGTGCCGCAGCCGATATATCCCCCGTCCGACGTCTGCCGGATGGAGTTGATCGCATCGTTTCCTGCCTGCATGGAATTCAGTCCCCACTGGACATGGCCGTTACCGTCTGTCTTCAGGATGAAGCCGCCCGATGAGGAATATCCACCAAGAACATATCCTCCGTCCGCTGTTTCACTGACCGTGTAAGCTGTTCCGCCCGATCCTGAAATGGTTTCCGTGTATGTCATTCCCCACTGGGGAACGCCTGCCCCGTCGGTTTTCAGGAGGTATATGAATGTATTCGACCACACGTTCATCGTGTCTTTGGTATTGCCACAAAGGACATAGCCGCCATCAGCAGTCGGCCTGATGCAGAAACACGCGCTGCTGCCAAGCCCGGGATAATGTTTCGCCCAAAGCGGATTCCCGGCAACATCTGTTTTGATCAGGTAAATCATCGAGCTGTTGTACGAATAATAGCTTGTCGTACCTATCGCATAACCGCCGTCCGGCGCCTGGCACACGGAAGTTCCGTCAGACGATTTGATGAAAATGTTCGATTTGTCGTAATTCTTTATCCATTGCGTATTTCCCTGCGGATCCATTTTCACGAGATAGCCCTGGTCCACCTGGTGGTTCCCGTCCATTTCCGGCACGGCATCAATGCTGAGGATGTAACCTCCGTCGCTGGTCTGCTGGAAATTATTCCGGAACGATTCATTCCAGATCCCGTAGGAACGCACGAAGCTGGTCTGGGCCCGGAGAGTCGCTGCGCCTACGGAACAAAAAATAAAAAGCGCCGGAAGGATGATCTTCATTTCACTTAAAGTTAATCCAATTAACCCGTAACAGGAAGATGAATGTTCCGCGGAAAAAGTTGCCCGGCGAAAGGCATAGACGGAAAACAGGAAGGGAGGCGCGTTTTTATTCCCGTCGACCGGAAGAATAAAATCCGGGCAGCCGCTTAAACTATTTGTGAATAAATAATCAGCTTGTGTTTTCGCCCGATTTTTGCCATGTTTGTTTTATCCATAACCGCTCATTACACCTTAATCATAATTCTCAGTTTCATTCACAGGTTCGTGAGGACTTCCGTCAGGCGTTCCCGCGTTCTTTTATTTTAACCAAATCAATCTTCCCGCATGAAAAAAATCTTTGCTCTCCTGCTGACCGCCGCGGTCATCGTTTCCTGTAACAACAATCCCCCGGTTTCCGCCAGCGCTTCCGCGCCCGACACGTTCGTGTTCACCGTGACGCAGTCCACAAAGCTGACCAGGCTTCCTGCACTGCAATCTTTCGTGTTTGCGCGCGATTCCGTAACAGGTTGCTGGCTCATGTTCAGCGGAAGAACGAACGGCTTCCATAATTTCCCCGCTGCGGCCGACAGCTCTTTCCCGGTTGCTCATGCGAATCATTTCGCCTACGTCTACAATCCTGCGCTGGACACGCTCTACAGTATGAACGTCAGCAATCTTCCGGCTCCGCTGAACGTGCAGTACACATTCACCAACCTCGAAAGTTTCCAGCAGGGAAATAACCTCTACGTGTGCGGCGGCTATGGATCAAATAATTTCACGAACGATTCCAACAATTTCGTAACGGCGAATATCATATCGCGCATCAACGTGAACGCCATGGTGACGAGCATCATCGCGCAGAACACGTCCGGTTTTGCAGCGTCTGTCGTCTTCGACCCGAAGCCGCACCCGGTCGTCTGTTCGACGGGAGGAGAGCTGTACCGTCTTCCCGGCGGAAAATTTTACCTCTGCGTCGGGCACCGTTATTATCATTTTTACAACCCGAACGGGCTGAACTTCCCTTTGCAGCAGTACCTTGATTCCGTTCACGTATTCACGCTCACGGAAACACCGACCTCCATCAGCCTCGATTCATCTTCCATCAGCTACATTTCCGACAACCAGCCCGATGCGACAACGCAGTTCCGCCGCCGTGATCTTGTCGTTTCTCCCCAGGTGCTCGGGAACGGCGATTCCATCGGTATTGCGATTTACGCAGGTGTGTTCACGCAGGCCGGGAACCCGTTCACCAACCCGATCTACATCCCGGGATATAACGGCGCCGCGTATGCGATCGATACTTTCAACCAGCAGTCGAATTATTATTCAGCGCCGCATTTCCAGTTGTACGATTCCACTGCGGACCGCATGTACACGACGGTCTTCGGCGGCATCGGCAGCAATCCTTCCTTCGCGGGCGACAACGCCGCGTTCACGATGCAGATCGTTACGCTCAACCGCGATTTCAAAGCGCATACCACTTCCGCCATCTACAACCCGTCAGAGATGCCCAACTTCGTCGGTGCGGAAGGAATTTTCATCCGTGCGAACACAGCGCCGGCCTACCACGGTAATGGTTACGACATCGCGGACATCAGGGCGATACCCGCGAACCAGGGCGTGCTCGTCGGCTACATTTTCGGCGGCATCGTTTCCAATGCACCGGAATCCACGACGAATTCCTGCAATCCCACGGCACCTTCCAACGTCGTGTATGAAGTGCGGATGTACAAATCCGGCGCGACCAAATAAGGATGCAGGAAACAGCCGGCGTTTCACCCGAATGAAAAGAAAAAGGCGTCTTCCACCGGAGACGCCTTCTTTTTTTGTGCCTGCGTATCGCTGGTGATCATACCCCGAAACGGATGACGAAGCTGGTTCCTTCGTTCACCTTGCTGTCGAAACTTATTTTTCCGCCCATCGCTTCCACCTGTGTTTTCACCATGAAGAGTCCTACTCCTTTTCCTTCGACATCGTCGTGGAAACGTTTGTAAAGCCCGAATATCTTGTCGCCGGCTTTTTCCTTGTCGAACCCCCGCCCGTTGTCGGAAAAATGAAGCGCCACGTTATCATTCCCGCGCACGCTGCTGATGGCGATCTCGCAGGGCACGCCGTTGCGGCGGTACTTGATGCTGTTGCTGACGAGGTTGTAGAAAATGCTGTGCATGTAGCTTTTCCTCGCCTTCAGTTGCGGAGCTTCGGAGAAATCCGTGCGGATGTTCACATCGCCTGCGGTGATGAGGTTGCCCACACTGATCTTCACGTCCTTCACCAGCTCCGAAAGCCCGATCTCCTCGTAGGTTTCGTCTGCGCCGTGCCTCACCTGGAGTATCCTGTTCAGGTCTTTCACCACGGTATCGAGACGCGTTACCGATTCCACGAGGCCGGCATCGACGCGCTCCCTGTCTTTTTCCGTCAGCGAGGGGAGCTTCATAATGTTCATCAGCCCGAGAATATTCGC
This sequence comes from Bacteroidia bacterium, assembly GCA_035760825.1. Taxonomy (GTDB): domain Bacteria; phylum Bacteroidota; class Bacteroidia; order Palsa-965; family Palsa-965. The sequence continues at coordinate 779 of DASTSF010000285.1, read as the reverse complement.
CACCGGGGCGCGCAGGTTGTGCGAAACGATGTGGGCGAACTGCTCGAGATCCTTGTTGCGCCCCAGGAGATCGTTCGTGATTTCGGTCCGCTCCGCTTCCATCATTTTTCGTTTCGTGATGTCGTAAGCGGAAAGGCAGACGCCGATCACTTCGTCGCCGTTCTTCACGGGAACGAGAATGACGTTGTAGAAAAGCATTTCTTTCCCGGTGCCGAAGCTGATCTCGTATTCGTACGGTTTTCCTTCTTTTTTTACGTACCCGAAGATCTCCTGCGCACGCGCCTTCCGCGCGGGAACCACCATGTCTATGAGATTGGCACCCATGTCCAGGTTTATCCCGGAAGCAACCGCATACCCTTTTCGCATAACCTCGTTGAAAGCAACCACCCTGAAATCCTGGTCCACGAGAATATACCCGATCTCCGTATTGTTGAATATCGAGCGGAGGTTTGCTTCCGATTTTTCCAGTTCTTCCTGCGCCTTTTTTCTTTCCGTTATTTCACTGACCGTTCCGATGATGCCGCGTTTCCCTTTATACTGCGTGCTGTTTGAAAATACTTCCACCCAGATGACGGTTCCGTCTTTTTTTATCCCGCGCGCTTCGTAATGTGCGCTGAAATTCTCACCGGCGTCCCTTCTCTGCTTGTTCCGCTCAAGAATGTGCCGGTAGTCGCTCTTCACGAGGTCGCTCGCTTCCATGCCGATCAATTCGTCCTGTTCGTAGCCGAAAATCTCTGCCATCCGCGGATTGGCGTAAACGAAGCTGCTTTCACCCACGA
>DASTSF010000284.1:0-7426 GCA_035760825.1 Bacteroidia bacterium | reverse complement strand
GCAGCAGCGGCAGGGCTCGATTATACAAATTACCCGCTCGGTTACCAGAAACTTACCGACCGCCACAATTTTCCTGTTTCCAACACGCTTGAATATTCAAATCTTCTCGGTTATCATTTCACACCCGCACAATCGGAAATGCAGCGGGAATGGGGACTGAACAATGTGGAAGTTCCTGTCATGCCTGTTTTGACCGGGAAGGAAAACAGCTACGGTCTTTTTAATTTTCTCGGTAATGTTTCGGAAATAATCGATGGAAATTGCTTCAAGGGACTCAACTATGAAACAGCGCTCGACGGAAGCACTTTCCTGCTGAAACGCGGCGATTACCAGGTCGTGGACAGCACGGCTTACGGGTACGATTACAAATTCACTTTCCGTTATAAAAAACCCCAGGCCTGGCTCGGTTTCCGCTGCGCATGCAAAGTGCTGAATATTCCTGATGATCGGAAAATGCTGAAGCACGCAGGCAAGATGTCACACGCTGCGCGGAAAATAGAACACCGTCAATGGAAAAGCTGCATGAAATACGAAACAAAAAACCACTGAGCTATTCCTTCACCGCTTTCAGCACCGACCTTTTCCCGCCGGAGGCGACGGAAATAAAATACATGCCGTCGTTCTCATCGCGAAGATCGATAGCGAAAGGAAAATGATCCGCGACCTGCGTGCTCACTTCCTGTCCTGCCGAATTGAAAACCGTTATCACCGAAGGAAAATCCTTTGCCCCGTCCACGTAAAAAATTCCGGAAGAAGGAACCGGGAAAACAGAAAGTGTGTTCGCCGGGCCCGGATCGTTCAGCGAAGTCGTCACCGCATTCGTTTCCGCAAGCCAGATCGTCATATTCATGATCAGCAGCTGGTGATTGCCCGCGGCATCCGACGTGTAACCGTTGTACAATGCGTCGTTCGGATCTCCCGTGCCGTCGTCGCAGGGAGAGCTGTCGCCAAGCGCAGCGAATTTCCCGTTACCGTAGCGGCCGTACAGACACATCACGTTCGTCGTTCCCGTGGTCGATGAAGATGTTTTGTAAATCACGCCTTTCGTCGTGGGATTATCCGTGTGGTTGATCGTGAACGTCGTTCCGTTCGCCCATTGCGCTTCCGCCACGTTTCCCATCGGACCGTGGAGGATGGAATCGCCGGGAAGGTTCGCGATGTTCGTTGTTGTCTGCGAAAAATTCTGGAGATCGACGCTGAACCCGAACGGATCGTTCTGCACTGAATTATTCGTGAACAGATCGTTCCATATTCCCGGTGAATCCCAGTTGTCGCCGTTACGGTCCGACTGGTCGTGATCGGAAACAATGAAAAGTCCGCCGCCGTTCTGCACAAAATTCAGCAGCGCCGTTTTTTCAGCAGCAGAAAAAACAATATTCGGCTCGCAGATAATGAACACCTTGTAATTCGAAAGGTCCTGCGCATTGGAAGAATTCCCGTAGCTGATCGTGCCGTTGTACGGAAGCGTTTCCACCTCGTAGCCCTGCTTCACACAATCGATGCCCCAGTTCGAAAGCGATCCGTTCCAGAATGTTTCCGGCGTATTCGCAGTGATCCCGGATTGCGCCGGCGTGGGAATGTGCTGTGCGTTCGATTCGTTGCCCTGCCCCGCCACCGCAGGACCGTTGCTGTAACCCAGGTTGTGCTGGTCGGCGTCGATCACCCAGTCGGCGTTGCCGGCGGTTTCCGCTTTCGTCGCGTCGAAAAGGATTTTCACCGGCGATTGCGCGCACAGGCACGCGGGAAAGAGCAGCGTAAAAACTAATTTCATTTTCATTGCACGATTATTTTCCGGGTTGAAATCCCGGTTGCTGTTTCTTCACGGACAAAATAAAGTCCGGGCACGAGCGAAGAAATATCTATTGCAAAAGCATTTTCACCCGGAGCGATGAACTGCATCACAGCCCGGCCCGTTTCATCCGTGACCAGGATTTTCGCACCTGCGCTGGCTTCTATGTTCAACTGGTCGCGCGCCGGATCGGGATAAACATTGAAACGATCATTCGCTTCAGGCGTTTGCATTCCTGTCGTGAAAACACAGGGCGGGGAAAGCGTTCCGCCGAGATCGATGAAATTCTGGTCGAACGCCTGGAAATAAATATTCGCGATCACCGCGCTGTGAATGATCAATGTGTTCTCGTCGTTCTTCGTATCTGCAGAAACCGTCCAGTTGTGCGAGCCGGTCAGCACGACCGGGTCCGACGTGGAATCGCAGTCGTCGGCGATAAGAAACTTGTTGTGGTAAATGGAATTGCTCTGCGTGTACACGCGCAGCCTGTTTCCCATCACGGGGCTCAGCGTGGAATAGGGCGTATAGGAAGTGCTGTACTGGTCGATGATCCCGGCCGTGTAAACACCGGCGAGATCTTTCGTTTTGATCGCGTTCGCGTCGGTCGCATCGGTAAATGTGTACACGCCGAAATACAATGTGTTGTCTGCCGAATTGATCGCGGAAAGAATATGGTTGTTCGTCCCGTCGGAAGGGCTGAAATACAGCTCGACGGTCCTGCTGCCGATCGTGAACGTGTGCGGCGTGTTGTCGGTTTTGTCAGGACCGAATTTCGAGTTCGCCACATTCGGAACAAGACCGGTATCGCCCCACATTTCATTGAACTCTGTCGTGTATGCGGCAGCGAGATTGTTGTCCTGGATGATGATCACATTGTTCGCGTCGGAATTGATCTGCTGCTCATCCCAGTTGCAGGAACCGGTCCAGACGAGCGGATCGGACGGATCGGAAGAATGCGCATCAACGATCATGAACTTGTTGTGCATGATCCCGTACGTGCTGGTTGTCGGACTTCCCAGCGTGTGAATGTTCGCATTTAGCTGCGACAGGCCAGAATTCGACGAGCTGCCATTGTAGATCCAGCGGATCTTCACACCGCGGGCGTACGCGTTATTGATCGCCGTGGCAATGTTCGAGATCGCGGACGTCTGGATGTAATTGTAAACGGCGATATCGAGTGAATACTTCGCACGGTTGATGTACGCGATGAGCGTGTCATCGATCGACTGGTTGAGATAAACCGCGTTCACGCCATTGGAAACCGACGTGTTCACGGGATGATTGAAATACACTGTGATATTCCCCGGAGAATTCGCCTGCGCATTGTTCCGGATCAAACGGTAATCGTCGAACGCCACATTGCCCGCCGATTTTACATAGGTGAACCGGGTGTATTGCGCGCTGCTGCTGACGTGATAATGAAGCGTGGTTCCTGTTGCCGGAACCGGTTTCACTTTCGCGACGGTATCCCATGTAACGTTGTCCGGGCTTTCAAGACAAACCAACATGCTGACCGCATCCGTTGACAAACCTTTCACCCAGAACTGCACGGAATCAGCGCCCGAAAACTGCGGTGTGCTGATCGTTGCGTTGTTCGCCCCGAACTTGTACGAGTTCGGTCCGCTCGTGCCGGAGCTTGCAACCGTCGTGTAATTTCCGTTGTAGGAAAATGTCCATCCCGCGGGAATAGTCGCGGATGTTCCGTCATACGTGGTGAAATCTTCCTGCTGGAGAATGGTCTGCGAAGCGCAGAAAAAAGAAATGCTCAGCGCAGCAATGGAAAGGAGCCCCTTTTTCATGTGAATTAATTATCAGTGCAGCATTACCGGGGCGTAAACACCTCCTAAGTTAGCAACAAGAACACTCCTGCCAAATCGCTGCTAAGGCCGTCATCTGATTTTATCCTGCCGCAGCGTTTTTTTGCGATCAGTCGCAGGGAATCCCGAACAGGTCGAGGCTGGCGGCCCAGCCGGTGCCTGTTTCTCCTTTTGCCGGAACGTACCAGGCTTCGCGACCGGGGAAGTAGCAGGTCGTGTCGCGTACATGCGTCGCCCAATGAAAATCATCCTCGTAAAATCACCTGTTTTCGCAAAAATGACCGGCTTCAGCGAATCGCGGTACGCCCACATTTTTTCGAGGGAATCTCTGTACGCGCACATTTTTGAATAACCGGCCGTATCGGAGGTCAGCGAGGCATTTTCGTTCCGCATCGACGGTCTCAACCTGTTTTGGGCTTTGCGCCCGTCACCTCGCAGGTGCTGCGATTTTACTACCTTTGGCATCCACAACAAAAACCCTGCTTTGTACGCAGGTTTAAAAAACCGGATGATAAACATAACTCTCCCTGATGGTGCGGTACGACAGTACAACGAAGGCACCACGGCGCTTGAAATAGCGAAATCGATCAGCGAAGGACTTGCAAGAAATGTTCTCGCGGCAAAAGTAAACGGTGAAGTGTGGGACGCGACGCGCCCGATCAACGCCGATTCTTCCCTGCAATTACTGACGTGGAACGACCGTGACGGCAAAGAAGCTCTCTGGCATTCGTCCGCGCATCTTATGGCCGAAGCGCTCGAAGCGCTTTATCCCGGCATCAAGTTCGGCATCGGTCCTCCGATCGAGAACGGTTTTTACTATGATGTCGATCCCGGCGACCGCGTGATCTCCGCTGACGATTTCCCGAAGATCGAGAAGAAAATGATGGAGCTGGCGCACCAGAAAAACGCTTACCTCCGCAGGGAAATTTCCAAAGCGGATGCCGTGGCGTATTTCCGCGAAAAAGGCGACCAGTACAAACTCGACCTGCTCGAAGACCTGAAAGACGGTTCCATCACTTTTTATTCCCAGGGAAATTTCACCGACCTCTGCCGCGGTCCGCATATCCCGGATACCGGCTTCATCAAGGCGGCGAAGCTGCTCAACATTGCGGGCGCCTACTGGCGCGGCGATGAAACGAAAAAACAGCTGACACGCATTTACGGCATCACTTTCCCGAAACAGAAAGAGCTGGATGAATACCTCGTCATGCTCGAGGAAGCGAAAAAGCGCGATCACCGCAAGCTGGGACGCGAGCTCGAACTTTTCACGTTCTCCGAAAAAGTGGGAATGGGACTTCCGCTCTGGCTGCCGAACGGCGCTGCACTGCGTGAACGCCTCCAGTCTTTCCTGCAGAAAGCGCAGCTCAAGGCGGGTTACCTTCCTGTCGTGACGCCGCACATCGGGCACAAGCAACTTTACGTGACCTCGGGTCACTATGAAAAATACGGGAAGGATTCTTTCCAGCCCATCCGCACACCGCAGGAAGGCGAAGAGTTTTTCCTCAAGCCGATGAATTGCCCGCACCACTGCGAGATCTACAAAAGCAAACCGCGTTCGTACAAAGACCTTCCCATCCGCTTCGCGGAATTCGGAACGGTGTACCGCTACGAGCAGCACGGCGAGCTTCACGGTCTCACGCGCGTGCGCGGGTTCACGCAGGACGACGCGCATCTTTTCTGCCGTCCCGACCAGGTGAAGGAAGAATTCTGCAAGGTGATCGATCTCGTGCTGTACGTTTTCCGTGCGCTCGATTTCACCGATTACACCGCGCAGATCTCGCTGCGCGATAAAGTCGACCGCAGCAAATACATCGGCTCGGAAGAGAACTGGAACAAAGCCGAGCAGGCGATCATCGAAGCGGCGAAAGAAAAAGGGCTGAACACGGTGATCGAATACGGCGAAGCCGCTTTCTACGGACCGAAGCTCGACTTCATGGTGCGCGACGCGATCGGCAGGAAATGGCAGCTCGGCACGATACAGGTGGATTACAACCTGCCCGAACGTTTCGAGCTCGAGTATACCGGTTCCGACAACCAGAAGCACCGCCCGGTGATGATCCACCGCGCCCCTTTCGGTTCCATGGAACGTTTCGTGGCCGTGCTTATCGAACATTGCGCCGGGAAATTCCCGCTCTGGCTTACGCCGGAACAGGTGGCGATCCTCCCGATCAGCGACAAGTACATCGACTACGCCAACCGCGTCAGCGAACAGCTGAAAAATGCCGATATTAGGGGATACGTGGACGACCGCAGCGAGAAGATCGGCAAGAAGATCCGCGACAATGAGCTGAAGAAAGTTCCCTACATGCTCATCATCGGGGAAAAAGAAGAAGCGGACGGAACGGTTTCCGTGCGGAAGCAGGGCGACGGCGACAAAGGCGCCATGCCGGTTTCCGATTTCGCCGACCTGCTGAATATGGAGGTCCGCCAGAGGCTCGAAAGCATTAACAGTTAATTTTGTTCAACGATAATTCACATAAGTCAAACTAAAAAAACGGAGGTTACCATCGCAGCTCCATTTTACCAACGTCCACGCCCGTTTTTTCCGCGCGGCGGACGTCCCCCGAGAAAAGAAGAACTTCACCGCATCAATGAAAAGATCAGGGATGTAACGCAGGTCCGCGTTGTCGGCGAAGGCATTGAACCCGGCGTTTACGCCATCCAGAAAGCGCTCGACATCGCGCGTGAAGCAGGACTCGACCTCGTCGAGATCGTCCCCAATGCCGATCCGCCGGTCTGCCGCGTCGTCGATTACAAAAAGTTCCTGTACGAACAGAAAAAGAAGCAGAAAGAGATCAAGGCGAAAGCGCAGAAGATCGTCGTGAAAGAGATCCGGTTCGGTCCGCAGACGGACGACCACGATTTCAATTTCAAGAAGAACCACGCGATCAAGTTCCTCGAGGGCGGCGCCAAGGTAAAAGCGTATGTGATGTTCCGCGGACGTTCGATCGTCTTCAAAGAACAGGGTGAGATCCTCCTTCTCCGTTTCGCGCAGGAGCTCGAAGAATTCGGGAAAGTGGAACAGCTTCCACAGCTCGAAGGAAAACGGATGCAGATGCTCATCGCTCCGAAGAAGAAAAAATAACAGGCGATCTTCGGCCGCAAATTTCAAAGACAAAATTCCAAATCCCGGATTCCAGAAAACAAAATGGAGTTTGGGATTTTTCAATCCCTCCTTTTTGAACCTTCCCGCGTCACATACGGAAACATTGCGGCAATTCCTCGGCGACGAATTTCCCCAATGGGAAAAGGCGAATGCTCAACCCGCGCCGGTAAGCCTGCGCGTGAACCCGCTGAAATGGAAAAAAGAATTCCCGGCGGAAAAAGTTTCCTGGTGCGCAACGGGATTTTACCTGCCAGAACGCCCGTCCTTCACGCACGACCCGCTTTTTCATGCGGGACATTATTACGTGCAGGAAGCCAGCTCGATGAGCATTGAAACCGTTTTCGAAAAATATTTCCCGGAACGGGATAATCTCACCGTACTCGATCTCTGCGCGGCGCCGGGCGGAAAATCGACGCACATCGTTTCGCTGCTGGGCGAAAACAGCCTGCTCGTTTCCAATGAAGTGATCCGTCATCGTGCGAACATCCTTTCGGAAAATCTCGCGAAATGGGGAAAAGACAACGTCGTGGTGACGAACGCCGATCCTTCGGAATTTTCGAAGCTCGAAGGTTTTTTCGACGTCATTCTCGTCGATGCGCCGTGCTCGGGTGAAGGATTGTTCCGCCGCGACCCGGAAGCCGCGAAGGAATGGTCGCCGGAAAACATGGAGCTGTGCGCAGCCCGCCAGAAAAGGATCCTCCTCGACGTTTGGCC
>DASTSF010000283.1:0-3563 GCA_035760825.1 Bacteroidia bacterium | reverse complement strand
AGATCGAACGTAACGATGGCATTGGAACCGATGACGATCTGGTTATAAGTGTTGCCGAAAAATTCAAAGCAGAATGGCATGTTGATGGCCGGCGACCATGTATCATCGATGTTGATCAGAACGGAATTTCCGCCGGAGTAGGGATACGGATTGTAGGGAATGGATGTGACGGCGTATGCGCTGGTTCCGACGGATCCCTGGACCGTGGCGGTGAGATTTGTACACTGACCGGAACATACATTCTGGTCAAGGCCCGCATCGACCGACGGACAGGCTGATGCCTGCGCGAAGGTTTGCTGAAGTCCGGGAAGGGCAATGCTGAAAAGCACCAGGAAGACCTGGAAGAGTAATTTTTTCATCATCATACGGGATAATAAAGGTGAGCCATTGGTTTGCCAACCTTAAATATAGAAAAAAACACTTACCCGGGGCCTATTCAGCTGAATTTCAATACAGCCGCCGTTCCGCCTCCGGGCCGTGCTGTAATGCTGAACTGCCCGTCCAGCTGGACGCACAGCGATGAGATGATCGTCATCCCGAGTGAATTGGCCGTTCCGGCCTCGAAGCCGGGAGGAAGGCCGTTGCCATTGTCGCTGACCCAAAGCACGAATTTCCGGGCCGGCTCGTCCCTGTAAAAACGGATCATGATCTCTCCGCGGGTTCTTCCGCGGAAAGCGTGCTTGTAGCAATTGCTCAGCAGCTCATTCAGAACGAGGCCGAGCGGAATGGAAACCGTCAGCGAAAGATCGGTGCGTTCCACGTCCATCTTCACGGCAATCGCTGCCCGCTCCGCTTCAGGGTATGAATATTTGATCTGCATGATCAGGTCTTCGCAGTAGGAACGGAACTCGATCTTTTCCACGTTCGATGAGCGGTAGAGCTTCTGGTGAATGAGCGCCATGGAAGAGACGCGGTTCCTGCTTTCGAGCAGCACGCGGCGCGTGTCTTCGTTGTCGGAAAGATTGAGCTGAAGATTCAGCAGGCTCGAGATCACCGCCAGGTTATTCTTGACGCGGTGATGCACTTCGGCGAGAAGGATCTCTTTTTCGCGCAGGGAAATTTTCATGGCTTCCTCGTTTTTCTTTCGTTCCTCAACCTGGTCGGAAACCAGCTTGTACTGCAGGTAGTTCTGCCAGAGAATAAGGAACGTGATCACCGAAGTGAACACGCTCGCCGCGATGATGTTGAAGTGAAACGACTCGAGGTTTTTCACCGGGTCGTGATAGTGGTAAAAAACATGGTGATTATAGATCTCGCTCGTGCCGATCGCGGAGATCGTGACCGCCACATAAAAAAGAATGTAGCCGATATGCCTGAAGTCGGCGATGAAGCCGATCATGAGCAGGAACGGAAGGTAATAGATGAAAACGCCTGCGTCGGCGCCCATGAGGTTGTCAAAAAAAAAGATCGTCGCCACGGCAACGATCACCATCACGGATTCCGCAAGCCGGAATTTGCGGAGAAGCAGCGCGGGAAGCGTAAGCTGGAAGCAAAGGGCCGAGCAGAGAACATACAGGCCAAGGTCTTTTCCGTCGACGATGAATGTCTGCAGCGTACAGGCCGTCAGCATGAACGTTCCCGTGAAATAAAAGAGGTTCGCGATCCACACCCGGCGCTTGTCCTGCTCGCTCATGTCCGCGCGAAACCCCATTCGGAGGATACGGAGCAGCTTTTCCTTCAGGGTGTTCATATCAAAATGGAAATGTTGGAAAAACGGGGGAAATCATTCAAAAGTAGTTTTTATCCGTTCTAACTTTGATCTGATCATGAGAAATTATATGAAAAAGCTGTTGCTTTTTTCACGCAGGGCAGTGATCTTTTTCTGCACGTTCAGTTTCCTCCTTGTGCTTGTCTACCGGTGGCTGCCGGTTTCGTTCACGCCGCTGATGTTCTTCCGCGAAGCGACCTGCTCCGCCGGCGTGAAGCACGAATGGGTTCCGCTGGAAAAAATCTCCAACCAGTTGCAGCTGGCCGTCGTGAGCACCGAAGACCAGAACTTCCTGCATCATCACGGGTTCGACTTCGGCGCGATAAGAACCGCTATGGACGAAGCGGAGGACGGCGGAAGAAGAAGAGGCGGGAGCACCATCAGCCAGCAGACGGCGAAGAATGTTTTCCTCTGGCCGAGCAGCTCTTTTGTGCGAAAAGGTTTTGAAGCCTGGTTCACCGTGCTGATCGAACTGACGTGGAGCAAAAGACGCATCATGGAAGTTTACCTCAACAGCGTCGAGTTCGGCAAAGGCATTTACGGATGTGAAGCGGCGTCGGAATTTTTTTTCAGAAAGCATGCGTCTGCACTCGGGCAGGACGAAGCGGCCCGCCTCGCTGTCGTACTTCCGAATCCCATCCGTTACAACGTGGCGAAACCGGGCGCTTATATGCAGAAACGAAAAAGCTGGGCCATCTCGCAGATGAACAATCTCGGAGGAAAATTGCTTTACGGCGATGAACAGGATGTAAAATCCAGGAAATGAGCCGGGAAAAATACACCGCGTATTTTTTTGTGCTGGCTATGCTTGCGGTATCGTGTTCCGGTTTTTCGCACATGCATTACCGGAAAATGAGGAAAGTTCCCGCGGCAGGAATTTCATCTTCGCCGGTGAAGCAGGACGTCCGGGCTGTTCCCGTTTCCTCTTTTTTGATTCCTGAAGGGAAAAAAACGAAAACGCCGATGACGGTGAGCGAAGTGTTGCCCCGGAAAAAAAATCTCCCGTCGGCATTTCCGCAAAAGCATTTTCGCGAGAAGACATCCCATCCTGTGAAAACTGTTCAGCAGAAAATCCCGGTGCATGTTCTTAAAGCAGGAACAGTAAAGCGCCGTGGCGGCGGAGAAGGGATGGGCCTGCTGATCGCGCTGCTGCTGCTGTGGCTTGGCATCGTTCTTCTCTCGCTGGGAATACTTCTGGTCTGGTTCGCCATCGCGGCAATAGCGTGGCTTGCGCTGATCGGCGGGATACTGCTGGTAGTCGCCGGCCTTCTTCTCGCATACGGAAGCGTGCTGACTATTTTCACAGGCGATCATTATCACCCCGATCCTTATTCGCAGAAGCCGAAAAGCAAAAAGGGATGACGCCGGTTATTTTTTTCGCAGCAGCAGGAGCCCGTCGCGGACGGTAAGCATCACCTGCTCCGTGCGTTCGTCGGCCAGTGCAAGACGTGCGAATTTCCTCAGCGATTCCGTTTCCCCGTCATTCTCGTTTTCATCCGCTACTTTTCCGCTCCACAGCACGTTGTCGGCGATGATGAGCCCGCCGCTCCGCACTTTCGGCACGACGAGGTCGTAGTAAAGCGGGTAATTCTCTTTGTCTGCGTCGATGAAAACGAGATCAAATTCCTGTTTCATTGCCGGAATGAGCTCCGCCGCGTTCCCCGTAACGAATTCAATCCTGTCGTCGAGCCCGGCAAGGCCGCGGTATTTCCGTGCGATGAGCAGGTGTTCCTCGTTGATGTCGATGGAAATGATCTTTCCGTCCGGTGAAAGTCCTTCCGATAAGCAGAGCGCGCTGTACCCGGTGAACGTGCCGATCTCGAGAATAACCCGGGGTTTCACGAGATGGCTCAGC
>DASTSF010000282.1:0-9499 GCA_035760825.1 Bacteroidia bacterium | reverse complement strand
GGAAGATACGTGATGCGAAAGCTCATGAGCGAATACTTCGGCATCATGGCCAGCACGAAACCATACACGACATTCGCAAGAACAAAGGCGCCGAAAACGAGATCAAGGCGGGTAAGCGTCACTTTTTTTTCCGCGATGCGTTTTCTCAGCTGAAACAACGTAACGGCCAGCAGCAGCACGACGAGCATATCGGGAAAAACGGTTACCGCTATATCGAACAGGGAGCGCATTTCATGCGTGCCGACGAGCAGGAGACGGAGCGAGGGAAATAACCAGAGGAACAGAAACGTCCCGCTGAAAAAAGCACCAAGACGGCGGGGAGTGAAAAACCTGTCGATCATTGCGTGAAACGAAATTACCGGATTAGCGGTGTTCCCCCAATCCCGGGAACCGAAAGTTTAAGCCGGGCGGTGTTGATAATTTACCTCCGCGGGAAAACCAGTTTCATGCCGAATAAGTAGGTTTGGATCACTCACCATGAAAGAGCCGGGTACCATCGCATTTCTTACGGCTGCCGATCCTTCCGACAAGCGCGCCTGGTCGGGAATACACTGGTACGTTTCGCGGGCGCTGGAAAAGCACATCGGGAAAGTGGAATTTCTCGGGCCGTACCAGCCTGCTTTCGTTTACAATTCCGGGCGGCTCGCATCGAAGGTGGTCCGCATGCTCACCGGGAAAAACTACGATTATTCGCACTCGCTCCGCCTGGCCAAAGCATACGGCGATCATTTCAACCGCAAGCTCCGTGAAAAAAATTTCAGCCTGATTTTTTCTTCCGCAGCATCTTCCGAATCGGCGTTCATTGAAAAAGGATTGCCGATGTATTACCTCGCTGACGCCACTGCAGCTGCGCTGACCGGTTATTACCCGTATTTCTCGAAGCTGACGCGGTCATCCGCTAAAGAGATTCTCGAGGTGGAACGAAGAGGTATTTCACGCGCCGGTCATCTCATCTATGCTTCGCAGTGGGCGGCGGATTCCGCGATGAATGATTTCCAGGCGCCGCCGGCTAAAATTTCTGTCATTCCCTTCGGTGCGAACATCGATGAAATTCCTCCTGCAGATGCCGTACTTTCCCGGAAGCGCGGTGACACGTGCCGCCTTCTTTTCCTCGGCGCGCAGTGGGAACGCAAAGGCGGTCCCATCGCGTTCGAAACGCTGAAAGAACTGAACCGGATGGGAATAAAAACGGAGCTGACAGTCTGCGGATGCGTTCCGCCGGCGAAGGTGTCGCATCCTGCGCTGCGCATCATTCCTTTTCTCGACAAGCGCGACCCTGTGCAGATGCAGCAGTTTTCCGCGATGATGATGGCGACTGATTTCCTCCTGCTTCCCACGCGGGCGGAATGTTTCGGGATCGTTTTCTGCGAAGCTTCGGCCTATGGCGTACCATCCGTTTCAACTCTTACCGGCGGCGTAAGCGGGGCGATACGCGAAAACGTGAATGGGATCCTGCTTCCCTATGAAGCGGCCGGGAAAGAATACGCGATGAAAATTGCAGAGAGCTGGAGCCGGGAAAATTCCTATTCGGAATTGTGCGTGTCGTCGCGAAAACTTTTTGAAACTGAACTCAACTGGGACGCATGGGCGCTGAAAGTGAAATCGCTCATGCAGCGTTCCGGCGACTGATCTATTTCTTCACCAGGTGCGGAAACCGTTCGAGGTTCTGCAGCAGCCATTCCGGGTAAGAATCATCGATCTTCACGAAACGGTAACGGAAATCGCGGCCGAGAATGTCACGACCGTTATTGATCGCTTCCTCGATTTTTTTCGGATCCTTGAACTCGTCCCTGTTGTATTCATCGTGCGCGAACGATTCCAGCTTTTTTATAATACGATCCACACCGCCGAGGTAGCTGAAATGCCATCCGCCGTCGTCGATAAAATGAACGTCCCGCTGCGCATTCTTCAGTTCGCGCTTCAGGCGGAAACGCCAGTATGCGCGGCGCTTCCAGTCTTTCAGGAACCACGCGAGCAGGCGCATGCTCAGCTCACGGAACTCCTGGATCTTCCCGTTGCGTATGTCGCTGAAATGGATCATCACCGTTCCGTTCCATAAATAATTTCCTTCCGCCGATTCCGATTCGTTCACGCAGTTGATGAAGTAATAGAACATTTTCTGGCGGAGAATTTTCACGCCGGGCTCGTCTTTGTGCGCCCGAACGGTTTCCGGTTTCGGGATCTCGTCGAGGTCCGAAATGAGAATGATGTCGTCCGCTTTCGCCTGTTTAAGTCCGTCCGCGATGCAGTTCCGCTGGTGATGCTCGAAGACCCACGTATTGTTCTGCGGGTTGGGCGGGTAATCGCGCACGACGACGTGTATGATCTTCGGCAGGAATTTCGCGAAACGTTCCTTGTTCTCTTCGAAATACAGCGGCTTGTCTTTTCCCTGGTGATTTTTCGTCGCTTCCACGAGGACGAATTTATCCACCACCGGGTCGAGAATGTTCAGCCGGATCTCGAGCACTTCCAGTTCATTGAAGAATGTAAAACAGTCGTAGATCATCTGGTGGAAAAAACTTTCGACATGCGGAAGATCAAAAATACGAGGATAACGGCGATGATGCTTTGTGAAACGGAAATGCCGGCCAGCATCCATCGCGCGGAAAGCGAGTAGTGCCTTCCTGCAACATACAAAAGGGCGAGAATGATGTTCCCGGCCATGGTCACGAGGAGCACCTGCCGCTGTTTTCCCAGCAATGACGACACCTGCACCAGCGGGGCGCGGATGAGATCGAAAAATATCCACGGAGCCAGCAATTGCGCATAAACGCCGGCTTCCTTCCATTGCGCGCCGAAAACAAATGCGAACAGCCACGGACCCACGGCAAGCAGCACAAGGGGAACCGGCGCAGCGAACAGGGCCGTGCGGTATGCCGTACGTTTCACAAGCGAAAAAAGATCGCCGTTGTTGCGGAAAATTTCCGAAGCCTCAGCGAAAAACACGTGCGAAACGGGAAGGATGATCAGGCGCATCGGGATCTGCAGTATCCGCATGCATTGCCCGTAATAACCTGCAGCTGCTTCGCCGAAATATTTCCCAATGTAGATCACGACGCTGCTTACCTGGAAAATATCAAAAAAGCCCTGGAGGATATTTATGCGCGGAAAATCGGCAAAACGCCTTGCCACATCACGCAGGACCGCGGGCGGATGAAAAAAGCTTTTCAGGCGGTTGTGCTTCAGCACCACCCAGGCGAGGAAGAGCACCGAGCTGAGCTGGCTCAGCAGCGATCCGTACAAAAGCCCGATCGTCCCGAGCGAAAAGAACACGAGTGAAAAGAACCCGTTCGCAGATGTTTCGATAATACGCACCCATGAAATTCCCCTGAATTTTTTATCACGGACGTTGATCATCCACATCAGCTGCGTCGCGGTGAGCAGGAAAGCGGAAACAGGCGCTGCCCAGAGCCACGTGAAGACCGCGGTGCCGCCGTACAGGTGAAGCGCGGGCAATAAATTGAGCCCGTACGCCACGAAACCCAGAGCTGTGACGATGAACAGCACGAGAAAACCAAGCGAAAAAAGACGCGAAGCATCCTCTTCTGTTTTCGCCGCTACAAGCGCAACATCGAACTTGGCGCAGGAGATGATCGTGATGAAGCTGACAAGCGAAGTGAAAACGGAAAGCGCACCGAACTGGTCGGGGTGATAAAAATACCGCGCCAGCACCCAGTTGAACGCCACATTCACAACTTGCGCAACGACGGTGGCGGAAACGAGCGTGGCGAGGTTCCGGGTGTAATCGTTGCTGAGGTATCTCCTGATCACCGCTTAGGGAAGTGGGTTCAAAATTACATTTTCATTTTATCCTGAAACAAGAAATGCCGGCTGAACCGGCACTTCCTGCTATGAACAGGTTTTCTTATTTCGCAATTCCGACGGCTCTCGTTTCGCGGATCACGGTGACTTTCACCTGCCCGGGATACGTCATTTCGTTCTGGATCTTCTGCGAAATATCGATCGCAAGTTTTTCCGCATCCTTGTCCGTCACTTTTTCAGAAGCGACGATCACGCGCAGCTCACGGCCGGCCTGGATGGCGTACGTTTTGTCGACGCCGGGATACGAAAGCGCGAGCGATTCGAGGTCTTTCAAACGCTTGATGTACTGCTCGACGATCTCGCGGCGTGCGCCGGGACGTGCACCGGATATCGCATCGCACACCTGGATGATGGGCGAAAGCAGCGAGGTCATTTCCACTTCGTCGTGGTGAGCGCCGATGGCGTTGCACACTTCGGGCTTCTCCTTGAATTTTTCGGCGAGCTTCATGCCGAG
Organism: Bacteroidia bacterium; assembly: GCA_035760825.1. GTDB lineage: Bacteria > Bacteroidota > Bacteroidia > Palsa-965 > Palsa-965. The sequence continues at coordinate 5,223 of DASTSF010000282.1, read as the reverse complement.
AATTGCGTGCGGCAATTCGGGTTCGTCATCGGGTACTTTGCCGATGTCGTGAAGCAGTCCTGCACGTTTGGCCATCTTCGCGTTCAGTCCCAGCTCGGAAGCCATGATGGAGCAAAGGTTCGCCACTTCGCGCGAGTGCTGCAGAAGGTTTTGTCCGTACGAGGAACGGTATTTCATCCGGCCGACCATGCGGATCAGCTCCGGGTGAAGTCCGTGAACACCGAGGTCGATGCAGGTGCGCTTGCCGGTTTCGACGATCTCCTCTTCCACCTGTTTCTTCACTTTTTCCACGATCTCCTCGATGCGCGCCGGGTGAATGCGCCCGTCGGTGACGAGCTGGTGCAGCGCGAGGCGTGCGATTTCCCTTCTCACGGGATCGAACCCGGAAAGGATGATGGCCTCCGGCGTATCGTCGACGATGATCTCGATGCCGGTGGCCGCTTCGAGCGTGCGGATGTTTCGTCCTTCACGGCCGATGATGCGTCCCTTCATTTCGTCGTTCTCGATATGGAAAACGGAAACGGAATTCTCGACGGCATGTTCGGTGGCGACGCGCTGGATGGTCTGGATGACGATGCGCTTCGCTTCTTTGTTCGCCGTCATTTTCGCCTCGTCCATCACTTCCTTGACGAAAGCCATGGATTCCGTGCGTGCTTCCGCTTTCAGCGATTCGACGAGCTGGGCTTTGGCTTCTTCGCCGGAAATTCCGGCAATGGCTTCGAGCTGCTCCACCTGCTTGCGGTGCAGCTTGTCGATCTCTTCCTGGCGGGCGTGAACGAGCTCCATCTGGTGCTCGATGTCCTTCCTGCGTTTTTCCAGCTCGTTTTCCTTCCTGCGGTTCTCTTCGATCTTCTGGTTGAGCGTTTGTTCTTTCTGGCGGGCGCGGTTTTCAGATTGCTGCACCTGGTTGTTCCGTTCCGCCACGGCTTTTTCATGTTCCTGCTTCAGTTGCAGGAATTTCTCCTTCGCCTGGAGCATCTTCTCCTTTTTCAGTGCTTCTCCATCGGCTTCGGCCTTTTTCAGCTTGTCTTCAGCCTTGCGCAGCACGCCGCGTCGCAAGATCGTGGCGGTGATGACAATGCCGAGGACGAGGCCGCCTGCACCGGCGAGGATCGGGATTAACAGTTGATCCATAGTTCGTATTGGCGTTTTATTCGGTTAATAATTGAAAACAAAAATCCCGCGTCCGCAACAGTATAAACCGTCGGGTGGCGGGAAATCGTCAACAGTGAAATGTAAATAAACCGTTAGGAAACGGCCCCTGGCTTCGAAATGTGCGCGTCCAGCATGGTTTCAATGGCTGCCAGTCCCGATAACAGGGCTGTATTTTCGTCACTGATCTTCTGCTGCGCTTCCAGATATTGGGTTGCGAATTGAAGTGCCGTCATCGCCAGCAGGTCCTGCTTGTCCTTCACCGAGTACTTCGACTCCAGCTGTATCAGCCGTTCGTTGATGCGTCTTGCGGCATCATTCACGAACGCTTCTTCACTGGCATTTACCTTCAGCGGGTAAGCACGGCCTGCGATTGTTATTTTGACGGACTTTTCGCCCATTTTATCTTTTGGATTGACCGCTTTCGCGGCTGGTTCCTTTTGATTTCGATCCAGGTCTTTCACCTGTTGAGCTGTGCGATCACTTTGTCGATTTCCCGCACCAGCTCGTTTATCCTGAGTTTTAAAGCAAGATTCCTGTCCGTGTCCCCGGAAACTTTGCCCGCAATGCGAAGATCTTTGTACTTCTCTTCGAGCAAGCGGTTCGCAGCTTCCAGTTCTTCCACCCTGTTCTTTAAACGACCAATATCCGATGCTAAACGGATATTTTCCTTTTTGAGGGCTTCCGACAAAGCTAACATTTTTTCAGTCTTTGCCTTCAGCGACCGTATGACTTCCGGAAGAGGTTTCATGAAGCTTTTCCGATTAAAGGGTAGCTTTCACGAAGATAACGTTTTTTGCTGATTATTAACGTTATGAAAGAATTTAACTGTGCGCACTTCCGGAACAAAGCCGGTATTTTTTGTTCTTTCATGCCTTCGCGGCCAAAGAAATCAGTTGCAAATACTGTCCGGTTGAATTATCGCCTTTTCTGATCCGGGAGCACACTCAGTGCAATGCAAAACGCACGGGCTGTGTTACCTCCACCCGCACCGGTTTGCCGTTTGTACTTCCGGGCGACCATGCCGGCATGGCGCTGATCACACGGACTGCTTCATCGGAAAGCCCGGGAGCCCCGTTCACTCCCTTGACGCAACGTACGTTCGTGATCGAGCCATCCTTCTCCACGACGAACGAAACATACACGACGCCCTCCCTGTGGTGCTTCCGTTCATCAGCCGGGTAACGTATGTTCTGCTGCAGATATAGCATGAATGCACTCTGTCCGCCGGGAAATTGCGGCATCACTTCCGCATACGCATTCCGGGCGGTATCCGGGGCATTCGCGGAATGAACACCAGCCTGCGCTGACGTATCCGCAGGCGGCGGAGCAACCTGTGCGCCTGCGTGTGCGCAAAGAAAAGATGCGAAGAATAAAACAATGATCCTGGCAGAAGTTTTCATTTTGTTGTTTTTATTCGGGACGAAACGTGACCGGAAGCGTTACTTTATAACGAACCTCGCGCCCGTTCTGTTTCGCGGGATTCCATTTCGGGGAAAGCATCATGACACGCACGGCCTCACCGGAAAGTTCCGGAGCTCCCGGAATTCCCCGGGCAACGGTAATTCCGGAAAGCGTTCCATCTTTCTCCACAACAAACTGAACAAAAACTTTTCCGCTTTTTCCCAGGCAGGATGCAGGGTGCCTGAGGTTTTTGGCCAGAAATGCATCGAGCGAATCCTGTCCGCCGGGAAATGAAGCCGGCTGCTCTGCGAACGTAAAGATCATCCCGGTCGTGTCCTGCAGAAAATTCCCTTCCACGTCCACATCATCCGGAGGCGGAACGTCGCCCTGGTCAGTTACGACCGGCGTCACGAAAATGAGCCCGTCCGTGGGAATTTTTGTACGGTCAGGAATGTAATGCGTGGGATCGTTGTACACTTCACCGGGCTTGCTGCTGTCGACGAGCTCCTGGTAATCTTTCGTTCCCGGCTTCAACGGTTTTCCTTTGCTGTCCCACACTTTCGGCGGACGAACGACATTGCTCCCGTCGCATTCCATTTCAATAAGCGGCTTCCCGTTGCTGTACCATTTTTTGTATGTGCCTTTTATCGTTCCATTGTCGTAAGGTGTGACGGATTTTATTTTACCGTCCGGGTAGAATGTCGTCCACTCCCCTGTCTTGGTTTCCGAATGATAGGTCCCGTGGAGCAGGTGCGCGCCTGCCGAATCCCATTCATCGTAAACAGACCATTCATCGTTCATGCGCTGAACAATGTGATAGGAATAAACGCGCTTCGTGGCCATTTTCCCGTTACCGAAATACGAGAATGCGGAATCTTTTTCTCCTTCCCGGTACCATTCGCGGTAAATGACCACGCCGGCGCTGTTGTACTGCACGGATTCTCCGTCAAGCATGCCTGCTTTGTAATTTTCAGCATGAAGGAGCTTGCCGTAATTATAATATGAGCACAACCCGTCTTTTTTCCCGTTGACATAATGTTCTTTCACGCCGAGGTTCCCGGTGTAATCCCATTTCAGGTAATCGCCGTCGAGCAAATCATCGGTATAATTCCATTCTTCTGTTTTCAGTCCGTGCGCATAGCCCAGATGCTTCCCGTTCTTTTTCCCCGCTGAATAATTGTCAATGCTCTGCGGGAACGTATCCGTTGCCTGCGAAGGATCCGGGTAAACTCTCCACGTTCCGTCTGCAAGCCCGTTGCTGTAATATTCGAAGGATTTCGGCCTTCCGTTGTAATACCACGTCCATTTGCAGACCGGCGTACCGCCGGCATACAAGGAAATTTCACGGTTGTTTCCGTTCTCATACCACCAGTGCTGAACGCCGTCGTATTCACCGGCCGTGTACACAAGAACAGAAGCCGGCTTCCCTCCTTCGTAAAATGATTTCCATATACCATCTTTTTTTTCATCCGCATATTTTCCGGAAACGGAAACTGTCCCGTCATGGAAATATTCCATGTACGCGCCGTTCTTCCGGTCGTCTTTCCACGTGATTATTTTTTCAAGGCGGCCTTCGCTGTCCCAGTATTTCCACGTGCCGTTCTTTTTGTAATTCCTCACCTTTCCGGACGATTCCTTTTTCCCGTCGGAATAATGCGTCGTGAACTTCCCTCTTTTTTTCGCACTCACATCCTGTGAAGAGGCTGAAAAAGAAAGCAGCAGCAGGACAGCTGCACACAGCGAAACGGCACGGATATTGAACTTCATTTTTTCAGCGGATCAGTCAATTAACAGCAAAGGGTTAACACTTATCAAATTTACCCGGTTTTACCGTTTTTGACTAGCGTAAATTTAGCTTGTCATGAGATCATTTTTCTTCACCGCGATTGCTTTTCTTTTCGCCGCACAGCTGCATGCCGGCAACGGGAACACCTACCCGCAGAATTATTTCCGCAACCCGCTCGACATCCCGATACAGCTGGCGGGAAATTTCGGAGAGCTGCGCCCGAACCATTTTCATACCGGCGTCGACATCACCACGCACGGACAGGAAGGCCTGCCGGTGCACGCTGCCGCCGACGGTTACATTTCCCGCATCAAGATCACGCCGTGGGGCTACGGAAAAGCGATCTACGTCACACACCCGAACGGGTATACGACCGTGTACGGGCACCTGAGCGCATACAACGGAAATATTGCTGCGTACGTCGAAAAGAACCAGTATATCAATGAATCGTTCGAGATCGAGCTGTTTCCTTCCCCTGGCGAGCTGCCGGTGAAAAAAGGTGACGTCATCGCATTCTCGGGAAATACGGGAAGCTCCGGCGGACCTCACGTTCATTTCGAGATACGCGATACGAAAACGGAAGATGCGATCAACCCGTTGCTGTTCGGTCTGCCCGTGAAGGACGACGTGGCACCGGTCGCCGTGAGCCTCGTGGTCTGCCCGGCCGAACCGGGCGCCGTGGTGAACGGGCAGAACGGAACGTACCGTATTCCGCTGAAAGCTTCGGGCGGCGGCTATGTTTTTGCAAACCCGAAAGACAGCATCGTCGCCTACGGCAGGATCGGTTTCGCGATCGAAGGATATGACAAGGAATCTGTTCCAAAGGGAAAGAACGGCGTTTACGCGGTCCGGCTCCAGATGGAAAACAAAACGATCTGCTC
>DASTSF010000281.1:0-7495 GCA_035760825.1 Bacteroidia bacterium | reverse complement strand
CGTAGTATTGAAAATATTTCCAATGTCCATTCTCGCGGTCATTGACGAAATTTCCCTGCGATTTGAGGTTGCCATTGGAAAACCGCACTTCCCAGTAGCCCGATCTTTGCCCGTTCGTATAATTTCCCACGACGTGACGGAATTTCGTGGGAGCGCTTCCCCATTCGTGGAAGCTGATGTACGGACCATCTTTCACGGGTTCCCAGTAATAATCATCGCGGTTGAAAGCCAGTCTCCAGTCGTCGGTGGCGCCGGGCTCGCCCCGTTTCAGGTAGCGGTAACGCGTCACTTCCAGCGAATCGCCGTTCGTCCAGAATTTCGTGTCGCGCTCATAACGGTTCCCGCCCGATTCGTAAATGATGTCCTCGTCGACGAGAATTTTTGTATCCATCGTGAACGTTTTCTGGACGGAAATGAGCGTGTCTTTCCGGATATCATCGAAATACGTTACGGTTCTGCTGCTGTAATCGTAATCGATCCGTTTGACGAGATAGCCGTTCTCGTATTTGTGCCAGAGGTAGGGCACGCCCTGGTAACCGAGCTGACCGCAGATGCCGGTGTAAGGTGTTTTGGAATAATCTTTCGCATACTGGCCGGGACCGAGATGGTTTTCCGCGTAGCTGTTGATCGATTTGCAATCGCAGCTGTCGGGCTTTTGTGCAGAAACGACGGAAGCGGGCAGAAGAAAAAATAAGAGCAGGGCCAGGCGCATGATTTTTTTACATCAAAAATTATTCCGGGTAATCAGGGCTCCACGGCTGCGGATCATCATCGTGGTTGAACAGGTCGATCGAACCGTCGGGGTAAACGTAAAAAGTGAATTGCAGGAGCATGCCGGTGTATCCTGAATAATAATTCTTCACATCCTGCGGAACGCCATTCGCCAGGCTGCAGAATGTATACACGCTGAAATTCCGGTCGCCGTAACGGAAGACCGGTTTGGGTGGCTCGTAAAAGTCCTGGGACTGCGGGTAAACGCCGGAGCAGGCGCAATGAGCATCGAGGTGATGCAGGAGCGTGTCGAGCCGGTTCTGGTTGAGCGGAAGATCGGACGTGAACTGGCGGATCATCAGGTTTCCGTTGCCGTAGTTGCCTGCGGAATAGCATTCGCCCGGAACAGGAACGAGGTGATAAAGTGCGATGACGCTGTCGAGCGCAACCGGCCAGCCGAGATCGCGGCATTGCCCCATCGTGTCGCCGGGAATGCGGCGCCCGGTATAGGGGAACGTGATCTCCATCCATGTTCTCCCGGTCGCCGGATCGATATGCAGCGTGTCGAGGAACGGGTAGTCTTTTGAAAAATAATTGTTCAGCAGGAGCAATTCATTTTCTATCTGTGCCTGGAACTTCCGGCTCGCGGTGATGCTGTCGCCGTAAAGCGAGTCCTGCATGTTGACTTCCCAGTAAGCGATGATCTTTGCATCACGTGCGTACGCGTTGCGCAATGAATCGGAAGCAACGGGAAGAATTTTTTTTCCCCTCCCGGTCTTCATTTTTCCGCGGCTGAATTTTTTATCGTAAACAAGTTTCCCGTCCGCGTTCCATTCCCTGCATTTCCCGTCGCGCAGATTGTCCTTATACGTGAAATCGCGTTTCAGCTTTCCGCCCGGAAAATAGTCGTAGCAATGTCCGTTCACTTCCATATCGTGGTAATTCACGACGCGCGTAACATTCCCGAGCGAATCGGTGTATGTCCATTTCCCGTTTTTGCTTCCCGCCTTCCAGCTTTCCTCTCGGCGGATCTTCCCGTTGGGATAATAGTAGGAGCAGAGGCTGTCCTTCATTCCCGAACATCCGTAGCAGACATTGCTTTTTATGTTTCCGTTGGGCCAGTAATCAATGACCAGTCGTGGAAAAATGGGAGCCGGCGGACTCGTCACTCTTTTCAGCACACCGGTGTCGTAATATTCTTTTTCCGGGCCAACCTGCACTCCTATCGAATCGGTGAGAATGGATTTCACCACGCCGTTCGGGTACCACGTTGTTTCCGGTCCGTTATTGTAACCGCTCGTGTCGTAGTTCCGCTCCGATTCTTTCTGCCCGTTTTCAAACCAGGTGGTGTACGTTCCGACATACCTGAAGGCAACGGATTTCCCGGCGGGAAATTTTTTGATCTCGTATTTTATCTTCAGTTGACCGTTCCCGTAGTATTCGGTGTAAACGCTGTCGACCGCCGCTCCGTAATACCCGTCGTAATACGCGTCCAGCTTCAATTGCCCGTTCTCGTACCATTCCATCCCGTGCCCGTCCAGGTTCCCGTTTACATACGAATAATGGGATGAAAGCTGCCCGTTCGCATACCAGGTTTTCCATTCCCCGTCGTAGTTAAAGTTGACGTAATTCCCTTCGGCCTTCAACTGCCCGTTATCATAGCGCGTGATCCATTTCCCCGTCCTGCAGCCGCGGAAATAATTTCCTTCGAGCACGGTCACGGAAGGATTTCCACCGGAGAATTCACGGTAATAACCGTCGATCACCGCCTTGTCGTAAAACCCGTCGGGCGTTACAGCCGTTCCCTGCAGGTAGCCGCTTTTGCACGACAGATAGGATGTGTAAAGCGCGATGCTGTCTTTCGCCGGGTAGATCTCGTAATACTCGGAATGTTTCGTGCCGACCTGGTCCTGCGCGCCGAACATAAAATATTCGATCACTTTTTCTTTTTTCTTTCCGTGTGAATAATAGATCCAGTGCTCGTCCGACAGGAAACCGGTCACGTCCTGGTAATGCAGCAGGTGCCCGCAGATGCTGTCGTGTTTCGTTCCGTCGTACACGTAGAACTTTTTCCCGCTGACGTAATTGAACTGCATGGAAACGACGTAGCCGTCTTTCAGCTCCATGCGTTTGAGCAGGAGCCCGTCCTTCGAATAGCCGGTGCAGATGCCCGTGTACGGTTTTCCTGTTTCGTAAACGTCATAACGCGAGAGGAACATGTTCCAGCTGTCCTGCATGACGTGGCTGCAATTGCAGCTGTCTTCCTGCGCGCAGAGCGGGAGAAAGGAAAGGCAGAAAAGTGCGGACAGGAAACGGGTCATATTTCCTGTACAAGTTAATGTGAAAAAAGTTCAGAAGCGAAACAGCAGTTCCGCGCTATTGTGTCGGCAGGGTGAACCAGAACTCGGTTCCTTTCCCGGGGAATGAATCGAACCCGATGTTTCCTTTCTGCGAGAGGATGAATTCCTTCGCAATGGCAAGACCCAGCCCCGTGCCTTCCGTTTTGATGCCCGGGGCGCGGAAGAATTTTTCAAAAATGCGTTCGCGGTATTCTTCCGGGATTCCGCGCCCCTGGTCGCGCACGCTGAAACGGACCGTGCCGTCATTGCGCGTGGCGTTTATTTCAACGGAGGAATTTTCCGGTGCGTAGCGGATTGCGTTGGAGAGCAGGTTGATAAGTACCCAGGCCGCTTTTTCCGTGTCGGCGAGAACATCGGGAACGGATTCCGGGAGGACGGATTTTATCGTTACGTTTTTCTGCCGGGCCTGCGGTTCTATGGCTTTCACCGCGTAGCCGATGATCTCTGCAGGTCTCGCAGAGCGGATGTCGAGGACGATCTTCCCGGTTTCCACCTGCGATATGTCGAGGAGTTCACCGGTGAGACGCAGCAGCCTGTTGCTTTCGTCGCGAATATAGCCGATCAGTTTTTTCTGTTCCTCGTTCAGCATCCCTACGCGCTGGTCTTCGAGGAGGTTGAGACTCATTTTGATCGAGGAAATCGGCGTTTTCAATTCGTGCGAAACGGTGGCGATGAAATTCGTTTTCGCCAGGTCGAGCTCACGGAACTGCGTGATGTTTTTCAGCACGATCACGTAACCGATCACCTGCGGAGCGCTCTCCCCGGTGGGAACCGCAGTTACCCGCAGCACTTCGCGGTTGAAGAAAGATTCCCGTCCGTCGGCGAAAATCTTCAGCGGAGACAGGTCTTTTTCATTGCTTTCCTTTCCGATGTTCCGGGTCAGTTCCCGGAGCAGGTCGTTCGTAGCCGCGACGGAAGAAGCCTGTTTTCCGGTAACGTTTTCGCTTTTCACGCCGAGCAGTTGCGCCGCTACAGGATTGAGGAAAAGTATATTCCCGTTTTCGTCGAGGCCGATGATCGCATCGTGCATGCTGCTGATAACCGTGTCGAGCCTTTTTTTCTCGAAGAGAAGTTTTGCGAGATTGCTGCTTTCGTACTCTTCCAGTTTTTCGGTCATGCTGTTGAACGCGGCCGCGAGCTCGCCGAATTCGTCATTCGAGCTGAAGTGAAGCCGTTTCGAATAATTCCGGGCGGCGATCTCCTTGATACCGCTGGTAAGTTCGCGTACGGGGTTGGCAATAAAGCCGGGAAAATTCACGACGAAGGAAAACGAAACAAGCACTGCGATGGTGCCGATGATCGTCATCCAGAGAATGACCGTGTGGGAAGTTTCATTCGTCCTCAGGTTCTTCTGCGTGATCGCATGGAGGTTGAGGTCCTGTATGGAATACAGTATCCCGCGGAGCGTAAAGAGGTCGTTCAGCTTCGCCCGTCCCGTATCTTTTTCAAATGCGCTGTAAGCTGCGCCCAGCTGGGAGGTAAGATTATCTTCGCCGTTTTCCGTGATGTTGTTCATCTGGCTGCGGAGACTGGCAGAGAATTTCTCTTTCGCCCTGCGTTCCGCTTCGCCGCCGGGGGAAGCGGCAAGAACGTCGCAGGCTTCCAGCATGGATTTGGTGTAAACCACGCTTTCGTAGTTATCCTTTATGATATCTCCCGATTCGTCCGATAGACGGTAAAGGAACAGCCCGCCCAGAACACCGATCGTCAGTATCACGGCGAAAAGGAACAGCAGTCCGAAACGAAGCTTGGCTTTTATGGTCACTTTCATCTTACGACAAAATTATCAGATCTATATCCGAAATTTTCAGTTTCCCGAGAAGGCGGTTGAATAATCCGCCTTTAAGAACGATCTGCCACAGCCTGAATTCCGGAACGCCGATGCAGACGGTGGTGATCTTTTTTTCTTCGGCCACTTCCATGATGGCCTGCCCGACATCCTCGCCTTTTATGCGGATAACCTCCGCGCCGAGCTCTGTCGCGAGCTTGAAATTATTGATGAGGTGACGTTGCGTCGCCAGCGGGATTTTGTCGTACGATTCGTGCGGCGTCTGCACGTAAAGCAAAAACCACGAAGAATTGTAGTACGCGGCGAGCCTGGCGGTCTTGCGTATGATGCGGCTGGCTTTTTCTTCATTGGAACTGATGCAGGCGAGAAAACGTTCATGCCGCAGCTTTTCACCGGTGAGCACTTCCGTTTCCACTTTGCGTTCTACCTGTGCGGCCACTTCTTTCAGCGCCAGCTCGCGGAGCTGAAGAATATTTTCAGGCCTGAAGAAATTCTTCATGGCCTGTTCCACTTTCGAACGGTCGTAGATCTTTCCTTCTTTCAGGCGCGTGATCAGTTCGTCGGCGGTAAGATCGATGTTCACCACTTCGTCGGCCATCTGCAGGAAGCTGTCGGGCACGCGTTCCTTCACCTCGATGCCGACGATCTTTTTTACTTCGTCGCTGATCGTTTCGATGTGCTGGATATTGACCGCGGTGATCACGCTGATGTCGGCCTCTAAAAGATCAAGCACGTCCTGCCATCTTTTTTCATGCCGGCTGCCGGGAATATTGGTGTGTGCGAGCTCGTCGACAATGACAACTTCCGGCCGCTCGTTGAGAATCTCCTGGAGGTCCATTTCCTCCAGCTCTTTCCCTTTGTAAAATATTTTCTTCCGGGGAATGACGGGCAATCCTTCCGTGAGCGCATGCGTCTCTGCGCGGTTGTGGGTTTCAATGTAGCCGATCTTCACATCCACACCATTCTTCACGAGCGCGTGCGCATCCTGCAGCATGCGGTAAGTCTTTCCCACACCGGCGCTCATGCCAATGTAAATTTTCAGCTTGCCGCGTTTCGATTTCTTTAGCAGATCGATGAAACTCTGCTCCTCTTTATTTTCTTCTTCCTGTTCCATCAGTTATCGCGTATGAGTGGAATTGTTTTAGGTGAACTGAGAATGAGCGGTGATTTTTCGATCGTCACGTTGCTATAATCGAGCCCGTATTCTTTTTCATCGGCAAGACTGATCTTTTTCAGGAAGAAATACAACTTGAGAATGAATTCATTCCGGAAGGAAAGTTCATTCTCAAAAGAAAGAAAACGCTGCATGATGACAAAACGGAAATCGCCGGTTATGTTGTGCTTGTCAAGCGAACAGTACCTGCTGTTGATATTCACTTCTTTCCGTTCAACCATTTCTTCCACCACTTTCCGGAAGAGCAGGTTGATGCGTGGCTGAACCCTGAAACCGAGTTTGAAATCAATGCGGATAATATCGTCGGGTTCGTAAACTTTCACATGGTACGACATGTGATACGGTTCATCCAGCACCTCAATATGAACGAACCAGTAAATATCGGCGCGCTTCGGTTGTTTGTAGAGAATAGAATGAATGATCCGTTCCTCCACTTTATTTTCGTCGGACGAAGAAGTGAGATAAACAAGATTCGTTGCGTATTTCGGAACAGTCATATCACTGCTCAATTCTTTCAATACCGGGATGAATTTTTCAAGATCTGTTGTTTCCCGCAATGAGCGGCGGATTTCTCCCGCACGGAACCACACGTACATGATCACGAAGATGAGCGAACCGATCAGCACGGTGATCCATCCGCCTTGCTGGAATTTCACCAGGTTGGCGACAAGGAAAGATCCTTCGATGAGAAGATAAATGAGCAGCAGTGAAAACACCGCAACGCGATTCACTTTTTTCGTGTAGAGATAAAAACTGAGAAGAATGGTTGTCATCAGCATCGTTAACGTAACTGACAATCCGAAAGCGGCTTCCATTTCCGACGATTCTTTGAAAAAAAGTACTACACCGATGCAACCCGCCATCAGCAACCAGTTGATTGCCGGAATGTAAAGCTGCCCTTTGATATCGGAAGGAAAAACTATTCGCATTTTCGGCCACACGTTCAGTCGTATCGCTTCAGCAACAAGCGTGAACGACCCGCTGATGAGCGCCTGGCTGGCGATGATCGTTGCGAGTGTTGCAATGGAGACTGCCGGAAAGAAAAACCAGTGCGGTACAATTCCGAAAAAAGGTGTGAGTGTTGCATCATGTGCGTTCATCAGCCACGCGGCCTGACCGAAATAACAGAGTACGAGACAGATTTTCACATACAGCCAGCTGATCTGGATATTTTTTCTGCCGCAGTGGCCAAGATCGGAATACAATGCTTCTGCCCCGGTTGTGCAGAGAAAAACGCCGCCGAGCAGCCAGAATCCTCCTTTGTGTTCAGACAACATTCTCCATGCCCACCAGGGATTCAACGCTTTCAGAACAGAAAAATCTTTCATCAGTGCGCCTAAGCCGAGTACACCGATCATTGTGAACCAGATGAGCATCACCGGCCCGAAAAGATTCCCGATGAAAGAAGTTCCTTTGCGCTGAATGAGAAAAAGTGTAACGATGATCGCCAGTACAATGATC
>DASTSF010000280.1:0-3888 GCA_035760825.1 Bacteroidia bacterium | reverse complement strand
TCAGCGCCGTGAAATGCCCAGGAACGCCCTTTTTGATGCCATGGATGCGGATGTCATTATCCGGCCCCGTATCGCTCTCCAGGCGTATGATTCACGCATTCTTATTATGGATCGAAAGGTGAGGCCGGTAAATTTGGCGTGATCCATATTGAATAGCTTCGGCTGCAACCGAAGCTGAGCGGAAAAAATCAGCCCGGCTGAAAACCTTCAATCATGCCGGTTTTTTATTCCCCGGCCGTACGAGCAGTCTTGACTCGCATCGTCATTGTCTCTACATTTGATCATCACCTGCACTTTATTTCATGGATCGCAACGCTCGCGAACTTTCCCTGCTCAGGCAAAAAATCAAAACGCTGGAGAAGGAAAATGCTGCATTGCGTGAACAGCACAAAGCATTCACCACTTCGCTTCCCACTGTCAAAAGCCCGGATTCGTTCCGGCCGCTGTTCAACGACGCCGAAAAAACAGTACGCGAATATTTCAGCGATTTCCATCCTGATCCTTCGCGCGGAACGATCGACATCAGCGGGGAACGTTACCTGCTCGTTCGCGCAAGCGCGCTTTCGGTGGAATTCCTCAACAGCATCAAAAGCCTTTACCGCGACCGCGGCGAAGAAGAAGCGTACGCCATTGGCCGGAATTTCCTGTTCGACATCGCGCACGTGATCGGGAAGGAAGACGCGAAAAGCTTTCATTCGAAGATGAAGCTCACCGATCCGATCGCCAAACTTTCTGCGGGCCCGGTGCATTTCGCGTATACCGGCTGGGCGTTCGTGGACATACTCCCGGAAAGCAGGCCGTCGCCGGATGAAAACTATTTTCTTTCCTATCGCCACCCGTATTCGTTCGAAGCAGATTCATGGATCAACGCGAAGAAAAAAGCGAAGTTCCCCGTCTGCATCATGAATGCCGGCTATTCTTCCGGGTGGTGCGAAGAAAGCTTCGGCGTGGAGTTGACAGCAGTGGAAGTGACGTGCCGCGCGATGGGACACGAGAGCTGCACGTTCATCATGGCGCCGCCTTCGCGGATACAGCATTACCTGAAGACGCATAAAGCCTTCGTTCATTCGAAAAAACAGCTGCGCGTTCCGCATTTTTTCGAACGGAAAAAGATCGAGGAAGACCTGGAAGCTTCCGTGAAGGAAAAAGAGCTTTTGCTGAAAGAGATCCACCACCGCGTGAAGAACAACCTGCAGATCATCTCGAGCCTGCTCAGCCTGCAGAGCATGTCGATCACCGATAAAAAGCTGAAGCAGAAATTCCGCGAGAGCCAGGACCGGATCCGGTCGATGGCGCTGCTGCACGAAGCGCTGTATTCCACGCACGAATTCGACAACGTAAGCTCGCGTCACTATTTCAGGGCGCTGACGCGTTCGCTTTACGGCTCGTACGGCAAAAGCGAAAAAGAAATTTCTCTTTCCGTCGACATCGGAAAAAGCAGCGACCGCATGACGATCGACGCCGCCATTCCCTGCGGACTGATCATCAACGAGCTCATCAGCAATTCACTCAAGTACGCATTCCCAGGTGGAAAACAGGGAAGCATTTACGTGAAGCTGAATGCAAAAGGACATCACCCGGCAAAATACACGCTGATCATCGGCGACACGGGCCGCGGGTTGCCGAAACGCGTGCTCACCGGCGAGCCGGAATCGCTGGGACTGCAGCTGGTGTTTGCGCTGGTGGAGCAGCTTTCGGGCAGCGTGATCATCAACAACGGGAACGGAGCGGAGTTTATCATTACATTCGAAGCGTAACCTCTTCCGGAAAATGAAATACGCGTCTCCCTTCCCTGCGATCCGGAACTTTTTTGCGTACTGCCTGTTTTCCTGGATGCTGCTTGTTGTTGCGGTGTATCCGTTTCTCGATCTCGTCCATGCAACTGCAAAATGTACTTCGCTCCCGCTGATGCTATCCAGGGACGCCAATAGAAATTTCACGCGGCAGGAACCCGCTGAGGCATTGCAGAAACAGGTCGGCGCGACGGTGGATGTTTCCGTTATCACCGGGCGCGGTGTTTTGCGGAACGATTTTCCACCGCTTTTCGGGGACGCACAACGGTTGGAATGGCTGCGAACTGCAGCACGCGGATTTTATTCGCTTTACATCGCGGCGCTTGTTTTTCTCGCGCTGGGAAAATTTTCCAGAGCTTCCGTTGCGTTCGCCGCATTTTCTTCCGGCGTATTTTTATTGTCTTACGTGCTGCTCGATCTTCAGGCCGTGTATTTCGGGGCGGCGACAAGGCATTTTTCCCAATACAATCTCGAGATCGGTTTCGGGTGGGAAACCTGGTTTTCCGTGATCACCATAGTGAACACAATTCTTGCGGTTGCTAATGTCGCATTGCTGCTGTTCCGCCCGGGGACAAAAAGATCCGGTGACTAAAAATTTCGCTGTATAATCCGTGAGTCCTGTCACTTTCCCGCACCCTCTTTTTTCGTAATTTTACGTTCCTTAAAAAAATCAGCCATGGCCCAGGTAATGACAGATCAATTCGGCATAGCGGAAGCCCTCAAAGCATTGGGGATCTCCGAAAACAATTACGGCGCATCCACCGGAACGAAACACTGGAGCACGAAAGGCGCGAAAGTGGATTCCTATTCTCCCGCCGACGGACAATTCATCGGCAGCGTGAACCAGGCGACGGCGGAAGATTACGAAAACGTGATCCGCACGGCCGGGGAAGCCTTCAAAACGTGGCGCACGATCCCCGCACCGAAGCGCGGCGAAGTGGTCCGCCAGATCGGTGAGCAGCTGCGCAAATACAAAGAGCCGCTGGGCAAGCTGGTTTCCTATGAAATGGGAAAATCGCTGCAGGAAGGACTGGGAGAAGTGCAGGAAATGATCGACATCTGCGATTTCGCGGTGGGACTTTCCCGCCAGCTCTACGGTCTCACGATGCACAGCGAGCGCCCGAAGCACCGCATGTACGAGCAATGGCATCCGCTCGGCATTGTCGGCATAATCAGCGCGTTCAATTTCCCTGTTGCGGTATGGAGCTGGAATGCAGCCATCGCGTGGGTATGCGGCGACGTATGCGTGTGGAAGCCTTCTTCCAAAACACCGCTCTGCGCCGTGGCCTGCCAGAATATTATTTCCTCCGTTCTGAAAAAGAACAACGTTCCCGAAGGCGTGAGCTGCGTGCTCATCGGCAACCCTGTCGGCGACATGATGAACAGCGACAAGCGTGTTCCGCTTGTTTCCTTCACCGGCTCGACGCGTATCGGGCGCCGGGTTTCCTCGATGGTGGCCGAACGTTTCGGGAAATCCATTCTCGAGCTCGGCGGAAACAACGCGCTCATCGTTTCGCAATACGCCGACCTGAACATGGTGCTCGTGGGCGCGGTGTTCGGCGCGGTGGGAACAGCAGGACAGCGCTGCACTTCAACGCGGCGCCTCATCATCCATGAAAGCGTTTACGAAAAAACCATAAGCGTGCTTACGAATGCGTACGCGCAGCTGCAGATCGGCAACCCGCTCGATGCGAAAAACCACGTCGGTCCGCTGATCGACAAAAAAGCGGTGGAAGATTACCTCAACGCGATCGAACGTGCGAAGAAAGAAGGCGGGAAGATGATCGTCGAAGGCGGCGTGGTAAGCGGGGACGGATTTGAAAGCGGATGCTACGTGAAGCCGTGCATCATCGAGGCGAAGAACGATTACCACATCGTACAGGAAGAGACGTTCGCGCCCATCCTGTACGTGATGAAATACAAAACCATCGACGAAGCGATCGCGATGCAGAACGGCGTTCCGCAGGGACTTTCTTCTTCCATCTTCACGACGAACATGCGCGAGATGGAGCAGTTCCTTTCACAGGAAGGAAGCGACTGCGGCATCGCGAACGTGAACATCGGAACAAGCGGTGCGGAGATCGGCGGTGCGTTC
>DASTSF010000279.1:0-4032 GCA_035760825.1 Bacteroidia bacterium | reverse complement strand
ACTTTCTGCCGCGGGTGCTGCATTTTTATCCATTTCAGTTCTTCGAAAACGGTTTCCGCTTCGGCGGGATTGAGCCAGTTGACCGCTGCTTCGAAATTATACTGCCGGTCCGCCATCCATTTTGCCCCGAGCGATGACGCTTTCAGGATCGCAGGTCCGCTCAGTCCCCAATGCGTGATGAGCACCGGGCCTTCTGTAAAAATGTTTGCTTCTTTTATTTCAACGGAAGCGCCCGGAACGGAAATTCCCATGAGCGAAGCCAGCTCCGCCGAGCGGATATTGAATGTGAACAGTGAAGGAACTGGAGGAACGATCACGTGCCCGGTTTCGCGGATGAAATCGTAAAAGCCGGAAGACGGGTTCCCGCCCGCGGCGATGAGCACGTTTTCCGAATGAAAAACACTTCCTCCGGCGGTCACTTCGAAGAAATTTTCTTTTTTGCTGATCTTTTCCACGCCGCAGTGAAGATGGACTTCCACGTTATTCCGGTGAATGACCTCTGTCAGGCAGCTGACCACCGAAAGCGAATTATCCGTGACCGGGAACATGCGTCCGTCCTCTTCCGTCTTCAGCTCAACGCCGTGCGATGAAAACCATTCGATGGTGCCGGCAGGAGAAAAACGGCTGAACGCCTGCAGCAGCTCCCGGTTGCCGCGGGGATAGAATTCCGACAGCAGCCGGTTGTCGAAGCAGGCATGTGTGACGTTGCATCTTCCTCCCCCGGAAATGCGCACTTTCGAGAGGAGCTTCCCGGTCTTTTCAAGAATGGCGACGCGGAGAGAAGGGTCCTGCTCAGCCACATTGGCTGCCGCAAAAAAGCCGGCAGCGCCGCCGCCGATAACCAGGAGATCAAGCGTGTTTCTCATGAGGAAGCCGCAAGTTTAGCAAATCCGCATCTGCGTTCATGATCTGCGGCGGAATCTTTTTTCGCGTTGTCGTTTACCGGGATCACCGGATTATTTCACGTTTTTTAAAACCGGCACTTTTCAAAAAAAGCTATATTTGATCATAGACCCGCGAAGCGGATTTTTCAGAAACAACACACAAACCTGTAACACAATTTATCATGGGACTTCTCGACAAACTCAAAGGCGAGTTCATTGACATTATCGAGTGGACGGACAGCTCGAACGACACGATCGTTTATCGTTTTCCGCGGTACAATAACGAGATCAAGAACGGCGCGAAGCTGACGGTCCGCGAATCGCAGGTCGCTGTTTTCGTCAACGAAGGCCAGATGGCCGACGCGTTCCTGCCCGGCATGTACGAGCTGAAAACGCAGAACCTTCCCATTCTTTCCACGCTGAAAGGATGGAAATACGGTTTCGACAGCCCGTTCCGTGCGGAAGTTTATTTCGTCAATACGAAACAGTTCACGAACCTCAAATGGGGAACGAAAAACCCGATCATGATCCGCGATGCGGAATTCGGGCCCGTGCGTATCCGTGCTTTCGGATCGTACGCGATGAAAGTGAAGGACGCGAAAACATTCCTGAAAGAAGTAGCCGGAACCGATAACGAATTCACCACCGACGAGATCAACGAGCAGCTGCGCAATATCGTCGTCACGCGCTTTACCGACGGCGTCGCATCCAGCAAAATTCCGATCCTCGACATGGCCTCGAATTACGATGAGTATTCGAAGCTGATCATGGACAAGATCGCGCCTGAATTCAACGAATATGGCATCGAGCTGACGAAGCTCCTCGTGGAAAATATTTCCCTGCCGCCCGAAGTGGAAGCCATGCTCGACAAGCGTTCCAGCATGGGCATTCTCGGCAACCTCGGTGCATACAGCCAGTTCCAGTCGGCCAACGCCATGGAAGCGGCAGCGAACAACCCGAACGCAGGCGGCATCATGGGCGCAGGCGTAGGCATGGGCATGGGATTCGGCATGGGCAACCAGATGTCGAACATGTACCAGAACAACCAGTTCAACCCGCAGACGGGCATGCAGAACAACCAGCAGGGTCCTCCTCCTCCGCCGCCGGTCATCCAGTATTTCGTTGCAGTGAACGGGCAGCAGCAGGGACCTTACGATGAAAATGCATTCCGCACGATGATCCAGAGCGGCGCGGTGAAACGCGAAACGATGGTCTGGAAAAACGGGATGGCTGCATGGACCGCTGCCGGGCAGGTTCCGGAGCTTGCGGCGCTGTTCAGCATGACGCCTCCTCCTCCCCCGCCGCCGCCCGTGGGATAATCCGGGAAAATTCAATTGCCGGTTGCAGGTTTTTCACTGCACCGGCATTTTTTCTTTCTTAGCCGAATGATACCCCGTACCATAAAACCGGAATCCATGGCGCGAACCGTGCGTTCGCTCATGGACATGCTGACGTCTCTTCTTTCGGAGCAGGAAGATGATCTTTCAGGCGCGGAAGAATTCTGCCGGTTTTACGCCGAGACGAAAAATTACCTGGTCCGTTATGCGGAGCAAACCATGAGCACGTTCATCGCACAAAAAACGGCATCCCTCCCGGCTATCCAGCCGGCCGAGTTCCGGAAAGGAAACGATTTCGGAATTTTCGGGTTGCTGCTTTCCACCCGCCTGCGTGCGTTCCGCGTGAATGAAAAACTCGAAATGAAGCTCAGGCAGATAAGGAATGATCTCACCGCCATACTCGCCGTGATCGAAAGTCCCGAGCTGGAAAATATGTACAACAAATCCATCCTGACCAAATAACAAACCCATGAGCAACGATTTCAATGAAAAAACGCACGATGTCGCCGAACAGGGCAAAGTGAAATGCAAGGAATGCGGCGGACTGCTGATGTACAATCCCGGTGTGCAGAGCCTGAAGTGTGAATACTGCGGAACGGTGAATGACATTTCGGAAGAGATGAAACCGGTACAAGCTGAAGAGATCGATTTTCTTGCGTTCCTCGCCAATGCGGAGAATACGGCCGAAAAGATGGAGATCACCACCGTGAAATGCGACAGCTGCGGATCGTCCACTACGCTTTCCCCGAATGTCACGGCCGACACGTGCCCGTTCTGCGGCACGGCGCTCGTTGTGAAAGGCGGAACCACTTCAAGCCTCATCCGGCCGAAATACATGCTCCCGTTCAAGATCGACAAAAAGAAAGGAACAGAAGAATTCAAAAAGTGGCTCAGCGGACTCTGGTTCGCTCCCGGCGACCTGAAAAATGCGGCGCAGAACGACAAGCTGAAAGGACTTTACATTCCCTACTGGACGTACGACACGAATACCGTGAGTGATTACACCGGTCTGCGCGGGATGTATTATTATGAAACGGAAACATACACTGTTACCGAGAACGGCAAAACGGAAACCCGCACACGTGAAGTGCGGAAAGTTCGCTGGGAACCTGCGAACGGTACGGTATACGATTCATTCGATGATGTGCTCGTGATCGCTTCCAGTTCACTCCCGGAAAAATATGCGAACGAGCTCGAGCCCTGGGATCTTGACCAGCTCGCCGCTTTCAATGAGCAATTCCTCAGCGGCTTCATTGCCGAAAAATACCAGCTCGATGTAAAAGGCGGCTTCGAAAAGGCGAAAGTGAAAATGGATCCCGTCATCCGGACCACCGTACGGAAAAACATCGGCGGCGACGAGCAGCAGATCACCACGCTGAATGTCATTTACAATGACATCACGTTCAAGCACATTCTTCTGCCTGTCTGGATCAGCGCGTTCAAGTACAACAGCAAAGTTTACCGCTTCATGGTGAACGGAAGGACCGGCGAAGTGCAGGGCGAACGTCCGTACAGCTTCTGGAAAATATTCGGAGCGGTTGCCGGCGGCCTCGCCATTATTGCCGGTGCGGTATACCTGTACATGAAATACAAGCACGGGTGATCTTTGACCTCCGGGTTGGAAGTTCCTCTGCATCTTTGCATGAAAACACCTTTTCAGCGATGAAGGTTCGCAACGGAACGTTCACCCCGGAATTTTAAATTCAGAACAGAAATGTCTTTCATTAACGACCAGCACATACAGCATCTTGCTGATGCGATCAAAGGAAACGACCGTGCGCAGGAATGGCTGCAGCAGCAGGGCAAGCAGG
>DASTSF010000278.1:0-3962 GCA_035760825.1 Bacteroidia bacterium | reverse complement strand
ATTTTACGCGCGCTACGATCGCCGGCACGATCTTTCCGTCGTGCTCGTTTACACGCTGAATGATCACTGGACATTCGGAAGCGTATTCGTTTACGGAACGGGAAATGCGATCACGCTGCCGGTGGCGCGTTACATCATCGAAGGACAGATCGTTTCCGATTACGGTCCGCGCAACAGCTTCCGCATGGCGCCGTATCACCGTCTCGACATTTCCGTAACCTACACGTGCAAACCGAAAAAACTGTTCAAGCGTCTTCCCTACCAGAGCAACTGGAATTTTTCGGTGTACAACGTGTACAACCGCCACAACCCGTATTTCATTTATTTCGACAACGAAGGCTCCATCGCGGACGGCACACTGAAAGTCACGGCCAAGCAGGTTTCCCTGTTCCCTATCCTTCCTTCCGTCACCTGGAACTTCAGCTTCTGATGCGCATGAAAAAATTATTCTTCATCCTGCCGGTCGCCGTTCTTCTCGTCTCCTGCGAAAAGGACATCAACATTTCTTTGCCGGAACCGGAGAAGAAGATCGTCGTCGACGGGGGAATTTCCACCGGGGAAGTGGCGGAAATAAATCTCACCTGGAGCACCGGGTATTTCGATCCTGTCGATTCCTCTTCGCTCGCAAGCTACCTCATCACTTCCGCAACCGTGACAGTGACCGACGGCTCACTTGTCGACACGCTTCAGCTTTCCTACGATGCGAACAGGCCGATCCCGATCGTGTGGAAAGGAAATACGATCACCGGGCAGCAGGGACATACGTACACGCTCAATGTAACCGCGGAAGGAAAAACCGTTTCTGCCGTCACGAGCATTCATGCGCCCATCCCGCTCGACAGCACGTGGTTCATGATCGAGGGCGGAAAGGATTCGCTGGGGTTCGCCTGGGCGCATCTGACTGATCCGCCGGAAACAGGGAATGCCTACCGCTGGTTCGCCAAACGCGAAGGCGTGGATCCTGGTTTCATAGCGCCTTTCGGCTCCACGTTCGATGACAAGTTCGTCAACGGCAAGAGCTTTGATTTCGCCTACAACCGGCCGAGTCCGCCGAACTCCACCGCACCCGAAGATAACAACGCGGAAGCCGGCTACTATAAGGTCGGCGATACGATCGTCGTGAAATTCTGCACCATCGGCCAGGCCGAATCCGATTTTTTCCGCACCTACGAGGTGGAAGTAAGCAACAACGGAAACCCGTTCGCTTCTCCCGGCGTGATCAAGACGAACGTCACGAACGGACTGGGTATCTGGTGCGGCTACGCACCCACGTATGATACGATCGTGTGCCATCCGTAGAGATGTGGTTTCTTTTTTGTTACAGGATATGTTTGGAAGGCAATGAGGGGATTGTGTGGGGTGTTTAGAATTACAACCTGCAAGGTTAGAACCTGCAAGGTTGTATAGTATTACAACTACATAAACTAATTCGTGCAAAATCAGTGATTTACCATAATTTATATGGTCAAAACAAGAAAAAGGTCGTTCGGCAACCTGCAAGGTTAGGACCTGCAAGGTTGTATGTTAATATAACTTATAAGCATAAAATATTTGAAATCAATTATTTGAAACATCCGAGAAGTGCTATTTTGCCATGACGCGTTGGATTAGAACCGAACACTTAGCACCACCTGCAAGGTTAGAACCTGCAAGGTTGTATATTATTACAACTTACCGAACTAATTCCCTTGAAATCAGCGGCTCCGGAACCCCGAAAACATCCTGTGGTCCAACACATTAAACGCTTACAAACGGGCATAACCGTTTCTCGCCTGTACATCGCAATTCTTAAATCATAAATCTCCTCACCTGACAATCTTCACCGCCCCGCTTTTTCCTTTGTCGGAAACAAGCACCACTCTTCGCTTGTGCATGCCTTCTTTGATCTCCACGGCCGCTGTGTTGGGCGGTGTCGTGCCGAGATTCTCAGCGTACATCATGAGGTAATTATCACCGGGATCGAGATGAACGCGGAAGGTTTTCTTCCGGCGTTTCAGGCTCACGTGTTCTTTCACGATCTGCCCGTTGAGGAAAAGCGTGATGCTGTCGCCGTCCACTTCGTCGTTGTCCCACACTTTTACTTTTACCGTGCGGCCGTGCGCCGTGAACGTGCTCTGCACTTCCATTTTCCGTCCTGATGTATCGACGTGTACAAGCATATCTTTCGGATGGTAAGACGTCGTGTCGATCGCCTTTATTTTTCCTTTCACGTCGAACGAGTACCGGAGATTGAGCATGATCGTCGAGCCGTTGAATGTAACGTCGCTTTTGCCGGACGAAGCTCCGTTCCTGAAAAACTCATAGCGTTCCGTGTACGATGCGGTGAACGGTGCGTAAAAAACAATTCCGAAATCGAGCGTACGCGAATGATCCTGGGAAAAAGAACGTATCCCGATCTCCGACCCGAGCATGAGGCTCGTGGCATTCGCTTTCACCGTGGTCGACGTCATGCCTGTCCCGTGATCGGTCCAGTCCTCGAAATGTCCCTGCTGAACGCGGTCCGTGAAGTTGCGGTGGTAAAATGTCTGCCCGAACGATTCACGCACATAAAAAAACGATTCGCCGCCCATGCCGGAAGAAGGTCCGCGGTAAATGCATTGCTGGAACGCAACCGCGTATTTCATATACCGGTCGGTCATCACCCATCGTGCGAAGGAATCCGACTGCACGGTGAAATGAAACGGCGGATCGAATTCATAGATGGCGCGGTTGAGCTGGAATTCGGCCTGCACTGCTGAAAATTGTTTTGTATGACCGTCGCGGAAAAGGAAGCCGGCAGAAATGCCACCCGTCGTATTGGCATCGATGGAAAAATGCTGGCGCCCGCTGACGTCCGTGAGCAGTCCGACACCTCCGCCGAACACGCGCGTGAAATGATCATTACCGTCCAGCTGGCTGCTCGTCGTTGGCGACCAGCCGAATGTTCCTAGGTTGAACCCGAATGTCCAGTAATGCTCCGTTGGCGGCGGCGACTGTGCGAAGGCGCTGCAGGCGAAGAAAAAACCGAAGAAGATGAAAAGAAATCTCCCGGTATTCATGCTTTTTGTGAAGACGCGTTTGTCCATCATTCGTTGCGTGGGAGCCGTGCTGAAATTACTGCTTTATTTTTTGCAAAATCAATGCCGTTTTGCAGGCGGTGCGTCTTCATTTCCATTCGGTGGCCTGTAACTTTTTGCAGATCCCGCGTTTTTACAGAAACGTTTTATGCGGCACTTATTCGTTTTCCTCCTCCTCTGCGGCCAGCTTCCTGCACAGGTCCTTTCAAAAGAGGAAACCCTGAACAATCACATCCGCTCGCGTACGCAGACAATCGCCTATCCTTCGCTCCTGAAAAGCAGCGTTGTGAAAGACATTTACGATACCGCTGCCCGGCTTATCGAGGAAGACCGCATCTCTCTGTCCGACGAACGGAAAACGGATGAAACGAGAACTCTTTTTTCCTTTTGCGATGACGGGTCGCTCGGCTACACGCTCACCTACCGGAACGATACGCTCACGGACAGCACCGTGATCGCCCATGCGTTTCCCGCTTACGAAACAAGGTCTTACCTGCACGGTCGCCTGTACGCATGCGAACAATGGAGCGGCGATTCGCTTCACCGGAAGATCGTGCGCATGACGCTGTCTTCGAATGACACCTTCCGGGACGTCCGCGAAATTTTCAACACCTACGGACCCGGCGGCAAACGCATGGAACGCAACGTGATCGAAGTTTACAGCTGGTACGGACGGACGGATACGATCAGCGATGAAAAAACACGCTACTTCGGCGACCTTCACACGCGCATCACCGACCGCTTCGACAACTCCGGGTACGGCAATTATGAATGGAGCCGGGACAGCATCCGGAAAACCGAAACTTTTGTTTTCTTTTCTGCAAAAGGAAAGATCACCGGGAAGAACGTGATCTGTTTCAGCGACAGCGGCAAAGTGCTCCGCGACACGTGGCTCGACAAAAAAGG
>DASTSF010000277.1:0-2947 GCA_035760825.1 Bacteroidia bacterium | reverse complement strand
AACGTTGTATCCCGATGACGCCGGAACGCGAAGAGATGGAGCATATCCTGCAGGAATGCGGTTTTTCGGACGTGCAGACCGAGAACTATTTTGTCCGCGATGATCTGCAGGATCACTTCCTGTATTCCTTCAGGAATTTTCCCGAGCGCTATTTGTCGGAAGAGGTGCGGCGCAATACGTCGGCCTTCAGCGTGTTTTCCGATCCGGAAGAAGTGGAACGTGGTGTGAGCCTGCTGGAAGAGGAAATCCGTTCAGGAAAGATCCGGGATGTTATGCGCGCTTATGAAAATGGCAACGGCGATTATTTGTTTTATATCGCGCGGAAAAAACAATAAAGTGGAAGCGATCTGCATAAAAAATCCTCCTGCGCGTGCAGGAGGATTTTTTTACCATTAACCTTGAATCTGAATCTTCACATCAGCTTCCGCAGGCTTCGCACGCATCCGGGTTATCGAGCGAACAGGCGATCTCTGACATTCCTTCTTCCACCGATTTTCCGGCTTCACTTTCCTCCGGTTTGTTCTGCAGCGCGTTCTGGTCGACGGTGAATTTGATCGCGTCTGCGGCTGCTTTTGTGCGCAGGTAATACATGCCGGTCTTGAGTCCTTTTTCCCACGCGTAAAAATGCATGGATGTCATTTTTGCGAAATTGGGATTGGACACGAACAGGTTCAGCGACTGTGACTGGCAGATGAATGCGCCGCGGTCGGCGGCCATGTCGATCAGCGAGCGCTGGGAAATTTCCCAGACGGTTTTGTACAGGTCCTTGATGTTCTGCGGAATTTCCGGGATCTCCTGGATCGAACCGTTGGCTGCGATGATCTTGTTCTTCAGCCCGTCGTTCCACAGCCCCAGCTTCACGAGGTCTTTCAGCAGGTGCTTGTTCACGACAACGAACTCACCGGAAAGAACACGGCGCGTGTAAATGTTGGACGTGTACGGCTCGAAGCATTCGTTGTTGCCGAGGATCTGCGAGGTGGATGCCGTCGGCATCGGTGCAAGCAGGAGCGAATTGCGTACGCCGTGTGTTTTTACTTCTTCGCGGAGAATGTCCCATTCCCAGCGTGAGCTCGGCGTGACGTTCCACATATCGAACTGGAAAATTCCTTTGGACACCGGGGAACCGGCGAATGTTTCGTACGGCCCGTCCTTTTTTGCCAGGTCTTTCGATGCCGTCATCGCCGCGTAATAGATCGTT
Source organism: Bacteroidia bacterium (assembly GCA_035760825.1). Lineage (GTDB taxonomy): Bacteria > Bacteroidota > Bacteroidia > Palsa-965 > Palsa-965. The sequence continues at coordinate 1,749 of DASTSF010000277.1, read as the reverse complement.
TCATGGATCTCGGAATTCAGCTGGCGCGCTTCCGGAGAATCGAACGGGTAGCGCATGAGGATGAACGTATCGGCAAGTCCCTGAATGCCCAGCCCGATGGGGCGGTGGCGCATGTTGGAACGGCGCGCTTCCGGGATGGGATAATAATTCCCGTCGATGATTTTGTTCAGGTTTTTCGTCACGGAATACGTCACCTCGAACAGGCGCTGGTGATCGAACTGCCCGTTGTCGACGAAACGCGGAAGGGCGAGCGATGCGAGGTTGCACACGGCCACTTCATCGGCGGAAGTGTATTCGATGATCTCGGTGCAGAGGTTGGATGATTTGATCGTGCCGAGGTTCTGCTGGTTGCTTTTGCGGTTGGCGGCATCCTTGAACAGCATGTACGGGTTGCCCGTTTCGATCTGCGATTCGAGGATGGCGAACCAGAGGTCCTGCGCATTGATCGTTCTGCGCTGCCGTCCTTCGGTTTCGTATTTCGTGTAAAGCGTTTCGAACTTTTCACCCCAGCATTCATGCAGACCCGGCGCTTCGTTCGGGCAGAACAGCGACCACTGTCCGTTCTCTTTCACGCGCTTCATGAAAAGGTCCGGGATCCAGAGCGAGGTGAAAAGATCGCGTGCGCGCATTTCCTCTTTCCCGTTGTTCTTGCGCAGGTCGAGGAAATCGAAAATGTCGGCATGCCACGGTTCGAGGTAGATGGCGAAAGAGCCTTTGCGTTTTCCGCCGCCCTGGTCGACATAACGCGCGGTGTCGTTGTACACGCGCAGCATGGGAATGATGCCGTTGGATGTTCCGTTCGTTCCCTTGATGTACGATCCTGTCGCACGCACGTTGTGGATGCTCAGGCCGATGCCGCCCGCGCTTTGTGAAATTTTCGCGCAGTTCTTCAGCGTATCGTAAATGCCGTCGATGCTGTCTTCTTTCACCTGCAGCAGGAAGCAGGACGACATCTGCGGCTTCGGTGTGCCCGCGTTGAAGAGCGTGGGCGTGGCGTGCGTGAACCAGCGCTCGCTCATGAGGTTGTAGGTTTCGATCGCCGATTCGATGTCTTCCTTGTGGATGCCCACGGACACGCGCATGAGCATGTGCTGCGGGCGTTCCGCGATCTTCCCGTCGATCTTGAGCAGGTAGGAGCGCTCGAGCGTCTTGAACCCGAAATAATCATACCCGAAATCGCGGTCGTAGATGATGGACGAATCCAGCAGCTGCGCATTGTTCCGGATGATCTCGAACACGTCGTCGGCGATCAGCGATGCGCGCTGGTTCGTTTTCGGATCGACGTAGTTATACAGGAGCTCGATCGTCTTCGAGAAGGATTTTTCAGTGTTCTTGTGCAGGTTCGAGACCGCGATGCGTGAGGCGAGCAGCGCATAGTCCGGGTGCTTGGTCGTCATCGACGCCGCCGTTTCCGCCGCGAGGTTATCGAGCTCGCTGGTGGTAACGCCGGGGTAAATGCCCTGGATCACCTTCATGGCTACTTCCACCGGGTTCACGTGCACCGGGTCGAGTGCATAACAGAGTTTCTGGATGCGTGCCGTGATCTTGTCGAACTTCACGGACTCTTTGCTGCCGTCGCGCTTGATTACGTACATAAACGAGCGAATTTAAATTGGGTTTTATTGGGAAAAGGAGAATTCGGTTGATGGTTTTAACCGCGCTTATCAATTAATAACCGCGGTTAGTAATTAAAAATCTTCGTCGAGGCTGAATATGTTCTGGCTGCGGTCGGAAGTGACGCCGGCCTTC
>DASTSF010000276.1:0-2938 GCA_035760825.1 Bacteroidia bacterium | reverse complement strand
AAAGACAAAAAAGGCTGAAAAGAAGCCTGCAAAAAAGATAGGGAAAAAGCAAGTGAAGGTATCTGCAAAGCCGAACGTGAAAGTGCCGGCTAAAAATATAAAGTCTTCAAAACCAGAAGTAAAGGCGAAGAAGGGCAAGGAAAAAACGGTGGCTGTCGCTTCAGCTAAAGCGCCCAAAGCGGTCAAGGAAAAAACAGTGAAGCCGGTCGTTCCGGTTGCTGTGACTGTTCCTCCTGTTGCGAAGAAAGAAGCGGCGCCCAGGCCCGAAAGGCATCGCAAAAGCCAGAAAGACCAGACGATCGTTCCGCTCGATCCTTCGATCGACCCGACGAAGCTGCCCAAGCTGCCCAAAGGAATTGTTTACAAGCGCGGGAAAGGAAAGCTGGCGCCGGGAGAAAAACGCCTCGTTAAAACGGAAGTCATCACCCATCATATCATCACTGACAAGCCGCTCGAAACCGAGAAGAAAAGCAAACCGGAGCCGAAAGGGAAATTCTCCATGGAATTTGTCATTCACACGCCTGTTGCGCTGCTGTATGATTTTCTCACTACGCCGAACGGCCTGGCGGAATGGTTCGCGGACGGCGTCGATCTCAAGAACGACGTTTATACGTTCGACTGGGACGGTGCCAAACAGAATGCTGCCATCGTTTCGGCGAAGCTGGATTCCTATATACGTCTCCACTGGGTGGATAAGCCCGAAGGAACCTATTTCGAATTCCGTCTCGAGCAGGACGAACTTACCAATGAAGTGTCACTGATCGTAACGGATTTCGGTGAAAATCCCGACGACATCGTCACTTCCCGCCAGCTCTGGGAAGCGCAGATTCATCGCCTCGTAAAGGCGCTGGGTACTTACTGATCCGATTCAAGCCTTATTTTTGCAGTGCCGATGCGCACAGCGAAATCTCTTTTCCGTGAGTCTGGATTTTTTCTCATTCCCTACTCTGCATTCCTTCTTGCCGCTGGAACAGTGCTCAGCCTGTACAGCCGCCGCGAGATCCACCTGTTCGTCAACCGGCATTACAGCGCTGCCGGCGATCTCCTGATGCCGATGTTCACCTGGCTGGGCGACGGGTATTCGATTACCGTGCTCGTGCTGCTGCTTTTCGCACTCAACCGAAGGTTCGCTTTTTTCACGGGCATCGCCTGTCTTGGCGCTTCCGGGGTAACGCAGTTGCTCAAGCATACGCTGTTTTACGGCGATCCGCGGCCGATGCTGGTCTTCAAACCCGGCGAGCTGCGCCTTGTTCCGGGGATTGAGAACGATTTTTTCAATACGTTCCCGTCGGGACATTCCACGGTGGCGTTCGCGTTCTTCTTTTCGCTTTCATTGGCGTTCCGGAACAAATGGCTGAAGCTGCTGATGTTCCTGTTTGCAGCGACCATTGCCTATTCACGGATCTATCTTTCCCAGCATTTCCTCGGCGACGTTTTCGCAGGTTCGCTGATCGGCACGTCGGTTTCGTTTCTTCTTTTCACGTTCGCTTCCGGGAAAAAACACGTCGAGATCCCGATAATCCCGAAAAAGAATGGCGAATAAACCCTGGTTTCCGTTCGCTGTTTTCTGCGCAGGACTGCTGCTTTTCGTTCCGTTCCTCGGTCATGTGCATCTCTTCGACTGGGACGAGATCAACTTTGCCGAATGCGCGCGCGAAATGATCGTCACGCACGATTACAGCACGGTGAAGATCGGGTTCCTTCCGTTCTGGGAAAAGCCTCCCCTCTTTATCTGGATGCAGGCGCTGTGCATGAATATTTTCGGCATCGGGGAATTTGCCGCGCGCCTGCCCGACGCACTGTGCGGCGCGTTTACGCTCGCGGCTGTTTTTTACCTCGGCCGGAAAATATATGATGCACGTTTCGGGCTCGTGTGGATGCTTGCTTTTGCCGGGAGTGTTCTCCCCGCTTTCTATTTTCATTCGGGAATTATCGATCCGTGGTTCAACCTGTTCATTTTTCTCGGCGTTTACCAGTTCATCGTTTACGCGAATGATTTTCCGTCTCCTTCCACTTCAAAGCTGCTGAACGGAAGGATCATTCTTTCCGCATTGTTCATTGCGCTTGCTGTGCTGACGAAAGGACCGGTGGCCCTGCTCGTTTTCGGGCTTTGCTTCGTCATTGCGCGATTCCGTGCGCGGAAACCCATCATGAGCTGGAAGCATTTAGGACTTTACGCCGCTGTATCGCTGCTCATCCCGGGCGTCTGGTTCGCAATGCTCGCGCTGAACGGGAAGGGAAACCTGATCGTTGAATTCCTGCTTTACCAGGTGCGGCTGTTCAGCACGCAGGATGCGGGACACGGCGGAAGTTTTTTCTATCACTGGATCGTGCTGCTCATCGGCTGCTTCCCGGCTTCCGTTTTCGCGATCACCGGGCTGACGAGAAAAGCAGACGATACGCCGTTCGAATTGTTTTTCCTCAAATGGATGCGCACGCTTTTCTGGGTCGTGCTTATTCTTTTTTCCATCGTGCAGACGAAGATCATTCATTATTCTTCGCTGTGCTATTTCCCGCTGACATTCCTCGCTGCCTACGCCCTGCGGAAATTCGAAAGCGGCTCGCTGCGCATGAAAAAATGGACGCTGCCCGCGCTTTTTCTTTCGGGGATGATCTACGCTGCCGCTTTCTTTGTCCTGCCGTACATCGATTCGTTCAAACATGCGCTGCTGGATTCCGGGATGGTGAAAGACCGTTTCGCCGCGGGAAACCTTGCCGCCACGGGCCACTGGAACGGGTCCGAATGGATCACCGGCGTTATACTTCTTGCCGGCCTGGTTATGGCTGTTCTTCTTTTTCGCAGGAACAATTTTCAGAAAGCGGTTACCGTGCTGTTCGTCTCTTCGGCTGTTTGCCTTTTCACCGCTGCGGCATTTTTCGCCCCGCGCGTGGAAGAATATTCGCAGGATGCGGCCATCCGCTATTGGGAAAGACATGC
>DASTSF010000275.1:0-14542 GCA_035760825.1 Bacteroidia bacterium | reverse complement strand
ATATTCGTCCGTTGCGAATACGTAATGCAACGCCGTGCCGTCTATCCAGTGAACACCTTTCAGCTTGGTGATCCCCGCCACAAAATAAACGAACACCAACTGCACGCGCGCCGCCAGGAAAGCGAAATTGGTGACCGTGCTGTTCAGCATTCCGGTTCCGTTTTCGTTCATCAGCAAAAGAAAAAAAAGCAGGATCATCGCCAGTTGTTCCCCGCCGTTTTCAATAGCCGCCATTTTGTGGTGAAGCGCTGCCGTGAAAAAATAAATTCCCGCGCAGAGAAGACGCTGGCGTTTTTTTACGAAGAATGAAATTGCGATCAGCGCCAGCTGTGCGATCGCGAAAAAGAGATAATAAGCATGAAATGCTTCCGACTGCAGCGGGTTCAGCAGCTTCAGCAGGAAGGAAGACTGCCGGTAATAGAACGGCAGATAAGAACCCGGCCCCCAGAATTCATTCGCTGCCGGCAAAAGCGTGATCGTGCGGAAGAACAGGAACGCGTACAGGCATTTCCGGAAAAGAGCGATCGTTCCCGCCTGCACGACGGAAGAGGTGAAGCGTTCCGAAAGCCGGTCAATGGTTTTCACGCAGGTCTTTTTTGAAATAGCGGTCCAGGGTGAGCATTCCGCCTCCCTCTCCAGTTTTGAATTCCGGAACCGAAACGTAAACACGGCAGCATTCGATGATGGAAATTTTCTTTGCCCCGAAACGCGATGCGCAATCGTTCAGCACGTATTTCAAGGGCAGCGAATCTTCACCGGCTTCCATTTCGCGGCCCATCGCTTCATAAATGGCGAAACGGTCCCGGCAGTTCCCGAAGCGGTTGCGGTAATGTTTTTCCAGCAGCTCCGCACCGGGATCGGTCCAGCCGGAGGATGTTCCGTCGGAAAACGCAGCACGGTAAAACAGTTTTTTCGAAAAGACCGGCGGATCGGGTGCGAATATTTTCCAGTCCTGGTTGAACAGGGGAAACATGTAATGACCCGTCACGCGCTGCAGGAAACGGTTCCCGGCCAGTCCCGGGAACGAATAAGCCGCGGTGAAGAAAAAATGCAGCAGGAAGATGAGCGCTCCGCCGAGGAAAAGGATGCGTTTCCGGTTCATCGAGGTAAAATTAGGCGATAAATCAAGTGCCGGAAAGAACGGAAAAGAATAGCGTGACAGGCAACACTTCGACCAGGTTTTCCCGGCTTTTAGTTCGTTCAGGCAAGACTAAACTTCCATGCGCCCGGTCAAACCAGAACTTCTTTTCCCGCGCTTCGTAAAAAAACATAATTTGCTATGCTACATCCGCTGTATGAAAAAACTCAGAAAATTCCTCAAACGCCTTGGCCTCTTTATCCTCTTCCTGCTCGTCGCGGTGAATCTCTTCATCGTTTTCACGGGCCGGTTTTACCTCTACAAAGGCGTGTGGAATACCTACCTCCGCGGGCGTAAAGGACCTTCCGCCACTGAGTACAAAATTTTCGACAACCGCGAGGTGAAGAATGGGACGCCACAGCCCTGGGCGCTGGGGAAAGACTACAACCAGAAGGAAATTCCCGGGAAAATACTCGATAGCCTGATGCAAATTGAAACAGGCGCATTCCTGGTGATCAAGGACGATTCCATCCGCTGCGAAAAATACTGGGGCGAATTCAGCAATGCTTCGTACACGAATTCATTCAGCATGGCGAAAACGATCACCAGCATTCTTGTCGGCTGCGCGATAAAAGACGGTGCGATCAAAAGCGTCGACGATCCCGTTTGCAATTATCTCCCGGAATTCAAACAGCCGCAGTTCGAAAAGATCACGCTGAAGAACCTGCTCGAGATGAGCTCGGGCATCGCGTTCGACGAAGATTACGTGAACCCGCTTGCCTACCCGGCTGAAGCGTATTACGGCAGCGACCTGCGTACGCTTACGTTCGGCTACAAGAAAATGAACGGAACGCCCGGCGATAATTTTTTATACCTCAGCGGAAACACGCAGCTGCTCGGTTTTGTCGTTGAAAAAGCGACGGGAAAGCACCTCGCGGATTACGCCTCTGAAAAATTGTGGATTCCCATGGGTTGCGAGCACAGCGCTTTCTGGAGCCTCGATCACAAGGACGGCGATGAAAAAGCATTCTGCTGCTTCAATTCGAATGCGCGTGATTTCGCCCGTCTCGGCAAATTGTATCTCGACAGCGGAAGATGGAACGGCAACCAGCTTGTTCCCGAAAGCTACGCGCTGGCGTCCGTTCAGCCTACCGGCATGCACGATTTCGGTGGAAGACCCTGCCTCACCTACGGCTACAACTGGTGGATGATCCCGGAATACGCCGGGCACCACATTTTTTACGCGCGCGGGATCCTCGGGCAGTACATCATTGTTGTTCCCGACCTGAAGATGATCATCGTGCGTCTCGGGCAGAAACGCCTGCCCAACGATTCCAACGATCTTCCGCTGGACGTGCATTATTACCTCAATGCCGCGCTGCAGATGTACGGCAGCTGAGCTGCGCGGGAAATCCCGGTGCGGGAACAGCGGACTGCACATCGTATCTTTGCAGCAGCGTATGAAAAAAGACATCGAGATTCCCGTCGTCGAAGATGTGGCCATTGCAGTGATCCTCGAGGACGACAACGGCGAAAATGTGTGGAACGTTTACATCGTGAACATGAAAGACGTTCCCATCCGCAACGTGCTCGTTACGTCGAAAGGCTATGGTGAGATGGACGGAGCGAAACGCAGCACCAGCACGTTGCGCCATTTCTTCACGGAAATCCCCGCGAACGATTTTGCGAAAATCGAACCGATCATGGATTTTACCTTCGGGCTCAGCAATGAATACTGGGTGAGCTTTTACATCGGGGAGCAGATCTACGACAAACGTTACATTTTTCTTCCCGAATCCATCAGCGAAAAGAATTTCACCAAAGTCCCGCTCATCAATATCGAAGGCGTGATGATCCGGTGAGGTTTCCGCCCGGAGCAATTTGAACAGGAACCATGCGACGGATATTTTTCGTTTATATCCGCTTATATTCGTTTGCAAACGGCTTTATTTCCCGGTCATTTCATTCCTTTGCGGCCTTCCGGAAAAAACTTTGCAATTTTCAGCTTTTGTAACTTTTAATTTTACCAGTATGTACAACACCTTGCAGCCCGAGAACATTTTATTTCTCGACATCGAAACCGTTCCTGCGTATGCTTCTTATGATCTTCTGCCGGAACAATGGAAAAAATTATGGGACCTCAAAGCGGCCCTTCTGAAGAAAAGCGAAGACGATACGCCCGAAACGCTTTACAACCGCGCCGGCATTTACGCCGAGTTCGGAAAGATCATCTGCATTTCCGTAGGGTTCCTCAAGCACGCCGGCGGGGCGGAACAGTTCCGCATCAAATCGTTTGCAGGCGACGACGAGAAAAAGCTGCTCGGAGAATTCGCCGAGCTGCTGCGCAGGCATTTCAACCGGCCCGATCACCGCCTCTGTGCGCACAATGGCAAAGAGTTCGATTTCCCCTGGATCGCGCGCCGCATGGTCGTGCAGGGCATCCAGCTCCCCGCGCTGCTCGATACGGCGGGGAAGAAACCATGGGAAACCACGCACCTCGACACGATGGAAATGTGGAAGTTCGGCGATTTCAAAAGCCACACTTCGCTCAACCTGCTCGCGAACCTTTTCGGCATTCCCACACCCAAGGATGACATTGACGGAAGCATGGTGCACGTCGTGTATTACCGCGACAAGGATCTTGCGCGTATTGTGAAGTATTGCCAGAAGGATGTGCTTACGGTCGTGCAGCTGCTGCGCAAATACCGCGGCGAGGAATTGCTGGCGGATGAAACCGTGATCATGAGCGACTGGGAAAAGTGAGCCGGTTACCGGTTCAATATTTCGCAAACCTGGTGCACCTGTCAGAAAGGAATTCTCATGGGGGCGCGAAGAAAAATTTGCGTCACCTGAATTGAAACAGGAGGCAATGATTTTCGGTTTGCTGTTCTCTGTGGTCCTCTGTGCAACAACCTCTGTGAAACTCCGTGTTAAAAAAACTTCTTCCGGAAACGCGAAGGAAAACTTGCGTCATTTGAAGTGAAACAGGCAATGATTTTCGGTTTGCTGTTCTCCGTGGTCCTCTGTGCAACAACCTTTGTGATCTCCGTGTTAAAAAAAGAATTCTCCCGGAAGCGCGAAGAAAAACTTGCGTCACCTGAAGTGAAACAGGAAATAATTTTCAATTGAAGAGTATTTCAAAACCCGAAACTTCCCCAAACTCTTACGAATTCCTGATCTTCTTCTCGATCGCGCTCGTCGAATAACCCTGCACGAGCTCGATCGTTTTTATTTCCCCGCCATTGGCCCGCACAAGATCAGACCCCACGATATATTTTTTGCTTTTCGGATCGGTTTCGTCCGCATCGTAATCCGCGCCTTTTACCAGCACGCCCGGTTTCACGAAACGGATCAGCTCATACGGCGTTTCTTCATCGAAAAGGATAACCGCATCCGTAAAATGAAGCGAGGCGATCACGTTGCTGCGCGAAGCTTCATCCTGCAGCGGGCGGTTGCTTCCCTTGTCCAGTATTTTTACCGAGGCGTCGCTGTTCAGTCCGACCACGAGAAAATCGCCGAAGTCTTTTGCTTTCGCCAGGTAATCCACGTGACCGAGGTGAAGAATATCGAAGCAGCCGTTCGTGAACACGATCTTCTTCCCGAAATAACGCAGGCGTTCGAGCAGGTGATGAATGGATTCCTTCGTGTGGATTTTTTTCCGGAGAAATTCCTGCGTCGTCATTGGGAAAGCCGGTTAAGTGAATTTTTTGCCGCGAACGTGATTCCTGTGAAAAGCACCACCGTCATTACCTGCGCGCCCCAGCTCAGCCAGGAGAAAGGCGCCGCCGCCGGTTCTGCGGAAGCGAAAAGATGGATGAGGATCGCGGTTACGATCAGCTGGTAAGCGCCGATGCCGCCGGGTGTGAAGATCACCCCGAACGTCCCGAACAGCAGGAGCACGAGCGCCGTGTTCACGGAAAGTCCGGCCGTTTCAGGAAAACAGAAAAAGCACGCATACAGCGAAAAAAGATAACCCGCCCAGATGAACAGCGAGTGGAAAATAAAAAGACCCGGCTTCGGAACTTTTTTTATCGCAACCAGTCCGCCGACGAATCCTTTGATGAAATTTCCCAGCTTCCCTTTGATCTTCTCCGCAATTCTCCGTCTCAGGAAGATGAAAGCGGCAATGAACAGCAGTATAAAAACGCCCAGCGCGATGACCAGCGTTTTGTTCTGCATCATCTTTCCGAATTTCAGCGATGCCGGTCCCCAGATGAAATGTGTCCACAGGTCGCTCAGCTGCGTGAACTCGATCGCCAGCACAATAAGGAACACCAGCGCGAGGCAAAGTGTGTCGACGAGACGCTCCACGATCACCGTCCCGAACGATTCGGAAAACGGAACGTCTTCATTCGTCGCAAGCGTGGTGCAGCGGATCACTTCACCCGAACGCGGAATACCATAATTGGCGAGGTAGCCGATCATCACCGCGTACCAGCGGCTGCCCAGTCCCGCTTTACGGCCGAGCGGCGAAAGCAGCAGCTGCCAGCGCATCGCCCGGCTCAGGTGCGCCAGTGCGCCGATAAGGATGGCGACAACCATCCAGCCGTAATTCGCCTTGCGCAACGCAATGAAAAACTGGTCCTGCTGCTCCGGTGAAAGGCTGTGAAACTGCCAGTACGTTAGCCCGATGCCGAGCCCGAAAAACAGCGCAAACTGGAATGCCTGCCGGAGGTTTGACTTCAAACGTCAGGATTTTGGTTGGTTCGTGGCGGTGTCGGGAAAAATAACGACGGGAGTGAACGTTTTCGCTTCTTCTGTGCTCATGCCGGCGTATGAAATGACGATCACGTCATCGCCGGGTGAAAATTTCAGCGCCGCAGGACCGTTCAGGCAGATCACGCCCGATCCTCTTCCGCCTTTTATCACATAAGTGATAATGCGTTCCCCGTTGCGGTAATTCAGTACATGCACCTGCTCGTTTTCGACCAGGTTCGCCGCGTCCATCAGGTTCTCGTCGATCGTAATGCTTCCGATATAATCGAGGTTTGCTTCCGTCACCCGGGCGCGGTGAATTTTCGATTTCATCACTTGGATCATCATAGCGGCGTCAAAGTTAGCAAGGATTCCCGATACGGAAGTGGCCCCCGGAAACCCTGCGCCGCTGCATTTCCACAGCGGAACCGTGATGAAAGTAACGTGGTCTGTGCCCGGAAAGGTGAAAATTTATTTCCGGAAACTCTTTTTCTTTTCTCCGCCCACCTGCATCTTCAGGAATCCTACTTCCTGCGGTGTAAGACTTCTCCATTTCCCCCGCTGGAGATTTTTCTTGTTCAGTCCGGCATACACGACGCGGTCGAGCGAAATAACGGAATAGCCGAGATGCTCGAACAGCCTCCGCACGATGCGGTTCCTGCCGGAATGGATCGCGATGCCGACTTCTTTTTTGTTGGAACCGTCTTCGGTAAAATTCAGCTCGTCCGCTTTGATGAAGCCGTCTTCCAGCTCCACGCCGTTTTCGAACGCTTCGAAATCTTCTTTACGCAGGTTTTTGTCGAGCGTCACGTGATAAATTTTCCGGATGCCGTACTTCGGGTGCATCAGGCGTTCGGCAAGATCGCCGTCGTTCGTCAGCAGCAGCAGTCCCGTGGTATTGCGGTCGAGGCGGCCCACCGGGTAAACGCGCTCGGGCGTGGCGCCCTCCACCAGGTGCATCACGGTTTTGCGTTCCTGCGGATCTTCTGTCGTCGTGATGTAATCTTTCGGCTTGTTCAGCAGGATATACACGAGCATTTCTTTTTTCAGCAGCTGGTCGCCGTAATGCACCGTGTCGGCCGGACCGATCTTCGTGCCCAGCGTCGTAACGATCTTTCCATTCACTTTGATCACACCCGCTTCGATGAGTTCGTCCGCTTCCCTGCGCGAGCAAAGTCCTGTATTCGCTATGAAACGGTTGAGACGGATCACTTCGTTCTCTCCCGCCGGGGTCGGTGCAAATTTTCGCGGCGGGCGCTGCCGTGATTTTTTCGGGCGGCCCTGGCTCTCTTCACGGAAATCGTTCGCTTCATCTTTATTGTCGAATACCTGCCACTCGTCGTTTCCTTTTTCTTCTGATGGTTTTTTGCGTTCGATGAACTCTTTATGCGGCTTCTCGTCGTTGAATTTCCGTCGCGGACGTGAATCGTCGCGATCGCCGAATGATTTTTTACGGTCGCCGAACGGCCGTGAAGGTTTGCTGTCGTCGAATTTTCTTCGCGGGCGTGAATCCTCGCGGTCGCCGAATGATTTTTTACGATCGCCGAAAGGGCGCGAAGGTTTGCTGTCGTCGAATTTTCTTCGCGGGCGTGAATCATCACGGTCGCCGAATGATTTTTTGCGGTCGCCGAAAGGGCGCGAAGATTTGCTGTCGTCGAATTTTCTTCGCGGGCGTGAATCGTCGCGGTCGCCGAATGATTTTTTGCGGTCGCCAAAAGGGCGCGAAGGTTTGCTGTCGTCGAATTTCCGGCGTGGGCGTGAATCATCACGATCGCCGAATGATTTTTTGCGGTCGCCGAAAGGGCGCGAAGGTTTGCTGTCGTCGAATTTCCGGCGCGGACGTGAATCATCACGGTCGCCGAATGATCTTTTACGGTCGCCGAAAGGGCGCGAAGGTTTGCTGTCGTCAAATTTCCTTCGCGGGCGTGAATCATCACGGTCGCCGAATGATTTTTTACGGTCGCCGAACGGGTTGCTTCCTCTTTCCCCGCTGTATTTTTTGCTTCCGCCTTCAGCGGTTTTGCCGAACGTCCTTTTGCCGGATGGTTTTTTTCCGCCGGATCTTTTCCCGGATTTGCTGTCACCGGAAAAGTTCCTGCGCCGGCCGCCAAAGTTTTTCATGATGGTTGTATTGAGCTGCAAAGGTAGGTGAATAAACGACGTCAATCCCGCGGTTTCAGCGGGAAGCGAGTGCAGCGATGTATTTCCCGACGATGTCGAACTCGAGGTTGACCTTGTCGCCTTTGCCCAGGTTCCGGAATGTCGTGTGTGAAAACGTATACGGAATGATGGTAACGGAAAATTTCCCGGGTGCGGAATCGATCACTGTCAGGCTCACGCCATTGACGCAGACGGAACCTTTTTCGACGGTAATGCCTTTTTCTTTTTCGTAGCTGAAAGTGAAGATCGTGCTGCCGTTGTCGTCGCGCACTTCCTCGCAGACGCCGGTCGTGTCCACGTGTCCCTGCACGATATGCCCGTCCAGGCGGTCGCCCACGCGCATGCAGCGCTCGAGGTTCACTTCATCTCCTTCCTTCAGCACACCTAGATTGGTCTTGCGCAGCGTTTCCGTAACCGCGGTTACTATATAGCTGGTTTCGTCAATGCCTGCTACGGTGAGGCAGACGCCGTTGTGCGCCACGCTCTGGTCGATTTTCAGTTCTGCGAGAAAAGGACAGGAAAGCGAAAAATGCACATTGCCTTTCTCGTTCCGGATCTTTTCGATGCGGCCTGTCGCTTCCACGATTCCTGTAAACATAGCGGTGAAGAAGATCTTAATGGAACTGGCCTACGTCTTTTCCGAAGAGATGGACAAAGCCCGTAAGCTGTCGCGGAACAATTCCCTGCAGGCGGATCTCGTTGACCGTGCAGGTGTAATAATACACACCGTCCGTGCAGAGCTTGTGCGATTTCATATCGCGTCCGTCCCAGTTGATATCCGGATCTGTTGTTTCGAAAATGAGATTTCCCCAGCGGTCGTAGATCTTCAGGTCGATGTCTTTTACGTACTGGTACGGGAACGGAATGAAGAAATCATTTACGTTGTCACCGTTAGGGGTGAATACGTTCGGAAGCATGTAGACGGGGCAGTTGTCGACGCACACGATATCGCTGTAGGCGCTTTCATTCCCGAATGTGTCGACCGCGGTGACAGCATAGCAGCCTGCCACTGATGCGAGATTCGAATACGTGATCGTTGTATCCGCCGGAACAGTAACCGTGCTTATTAATTCGAATGGATCGCCTTCCACGGCGGCGTAATAAATATGGTAAAGCACGACATCATCCGTTCCGCAATTCATGTTGATGGGGTTGGTCCACGTCAGTTGGTTCACGGCGGTGCTGCAGTCTGAATTCACGGCAAGCTGCGGCGGACATGGAGGAGTAAGGTCGACGGGTGTCGCGCATACGCGCTGGGAACGGTTGTACTGGATAGGCGGCAGTGTCGGGTTGAAATAGGAACCGTGCGCTTTTACATAATAGCAGTAATCAATGCCGTTCTCGAGACTGTCGTCGGCATAGGTGTGTGAGGCAACCGTGGTGAGGCTGTCCCACTGACCGGTAACATTGTTCAGGCGGTAGATCGCATACTCGAAATTGTTCCACGGGACGCTGTCCTGCCAGGTCAGTGTAACCGTATTGTCGGAAGGCATCGCCCCGGCGTAAGTGGAAGATGCAGGCTGGGAATTCCCGATGTAATCACTGCCGCCGGAACCATAAAATTTCAGGCGGTAGGTGTACGGTGTCTGGCTGGTCTGGCGCAGCGTATCGATGAATACCGTCGGCAGCTGGTAGAAGGAATTCACTGTGAACGTAGCGATCGTAGCCGGGGAAGAAAGAGAATATCCCGCCGAACGTTCGAGTTCGAGAATGTAGGGACCGACGTGCTGCGTCGTATCGAAATCGATTCCGTTCGCCAGCGCATTCACCCAGCGTACGTATACAGAATCGCTCAGGCCGGTAGACATTATGTCGACGTTCACGATCACCGGCACATCTCTTCTCAGCTCGTTGCATGATTCCGGTGAAGAATAGCTTTCCGCGCCGTCGAGGAAAAATGCGCAAACACGGTAGCAGTAATCCACGCCCGGCACGAGTCCGCTGCCGTTGTTATCGTCCACGAACGTTGTATTATTAACCCCGGTTACGGTTCCGATCTGAACGAACCCGGTATACGCCGGAACGCCCGTTTCACATTGAGCGTGCATCCACGATGTCGGTCCCTGCCGGCGGTAAACTTTATAACCGATGCACGGGTTCACCAGCGGATCGCAGGGATTTTGTCCCCAGGAAAGATTCATCTGTGAGCCCTGCGGCGTAGTGGTAAGAAAAGCAGGACCGGGAGAAACCACCGTGATGTTCACCGATTCAATGTCGGTAAGTGCAACCGGCGAATGGTTGTCCGTTGCCTTGAAAGTCGCTGTCCACGGCTGTACGCGCACATTGTTGCAGGTGGTCTGCCAGTTGAAATTTGCGTTGTAGGGAACAGCCGTATAGGTGGCGGAAGGAACGACGCTGGCGGCAGGTGATGAGCTGAACGGGCTTCCGTAGCCCTGCAATTTCACGCTGTCTCCGTCCGGGTCATCTACCGTGAGGTTGAAATTCACGAGCGTACCTGCATCGACGCAGAGATCCTGCAGGTTGGAAATATCCGGGTTGTTGTTGTTGCAATTGTTCTGCACGTCGATGGACATATCGCGGAGAACCGTCCCGATCTTGACGTGATTTCCGTTCGGCAGGCGCTTCCATTCTGTGATGTAAATAACGAGATTGTATTTTCCCGCAACGCCCGGCGAGCACCAGGAAAGATCACCCGTAACCGGATCGATCGCCAGGCTTCCGCCGCCGATCACGTTGGGCAATGAATATCCCGCAATGGGAAGACCGGTCGTGTCGAGGCACGGACCGATGCTGTAGGAAAGACTGTCACCGTCCGGGTCGACCGCGCCGGGATTGTGGTAATAGCAATGTCCCGTGCAGGCTTTGTCAAGCGGGATGGTTGTGAGATACGGCGTGGAATTGCACCCGAAAAGCGGGTCGATCGTGATTGTCGTTTCAAGATAGAACGGCACGTTCACCGAGTTCGGAATGTTCAGGATGCCTGCTACGCGGTTCGGGTCTTTCACGCTGATGTGGTACGTTCCCGCCCCCGGAAAGGCATGGAACCCGACATAAACATTTTCCTTGGTGTTCGCAAAGCCCTGGGAGGAAAGATCAACGCCCATTGTCGCATTGGGACAGCTGCCGGTAATCCCGTTCGAGCGATGGACAGTGCTGCTCGTATTGTCGCCCCAGTCGATCGTCAGATCGCACCGGTCGGCCGGGCTCAGGGAATTCGTGTAGGTAGTGACCGTTACTTTGTAATAGAGATAATTGCTGCAGTTACCGGTTACCGTATCATGCACAACTTCCGCCGTGATCTGTCCTGCAATGTTGTGCGTCGCTTTCAGCGAACCGAAAACGCCGAGCAGGAAAGACAGAGCGAGAGTAGTGCGTCTTGACATCACGGTAAAAGAATTAATTCAGGTGTGCGCACGAGGTTGCTTTTGTGTCCCGACTGGTCGAGCAGGAAAGCATTGAACTCGAGCGTGTCATGATAAGCGGCAATGACCTCGCGGGTGGAGATCGTCAGGTAAATATCTCCTTCCAGCCCTTTCTGCGAAGCCGTCAGCTTGGGTATGCGGTAAGAATAGTAGATCGAATCGGTTTGCTGCGGATTAAGCCAGACGTGATAATTTCCGGCGGGAGTTTTGTAATACGCCGTGAGCACCATGTTTGTATCCGAACCTGTAGGTAAAACGCCGATGTCGCCATCGCCGTCCGTGAAGCTGAACACAACTTTCAGCGTGTCTCCGCCTTCCTTCTGCTGGTACTCTTTGAACGTCAGCGCAGGCTCAACCGGGAATACAGGCTGGGGCTTGCATCCGAAATAAAGGACGCCGATGAAGCCAAGTGCGAGAAATCCACGCGTGAAATTCATTTCCTGTATAATGGAGGGTAACTTCAAAGATACTTCAATATGCCCTTTCAGGCAAGGATAAACCGAAGGTTTTACAGGTGGCGGATATTGACCGGTAATTGGTGCAGCCTCAGTAATTGATCACCTGCTCCTCAATGTTTTCCGGGATCGCGCGGTCTTCATATTGCTGGTTCCTCAGCTGGGGCTCGAAACCCGCTTCGCGTATTGCATTCTGGATGCTTTTGTAGGTGAAACGGTGCGGCGCCCCGGCTGCAGAAACGACATTCTCCTCGATCATGATCGAACCGAAATCGTTCGCGCCCCCGTGCAGGCACATTTGCGCCACCTCTTTTCCAACTGTAAGCCAGGAAGCCTGTATGTTATCGATGTTCGGCAGCATCAGCCGGCTCAGCGCCAGCATCCGGATGTATTCATCGCCCGAAACGTTGTTTTTCACGCCTTTCACGCGTCGCAAAAGCGTCCCGTCGTCCTGGAAAGGCCACGGAATGAAAGCGATGAAACCTTTCGCACCAGACGGCCGCTCGCTCTGCACCTGCCGTATCCATACCAGGTGCTCGAATCGTTCGGCGATCGTTTCGATGTGGCCGAACATCATGGTTGCGGAGGTGGTAAGACCAAGCTTATGCGCAGCGCGCATTACGTCCAGCCATTCGCTGCCTGAACATTTCCCTTTCGAGATCAGCCGCCGGACGCGGTCGTTGAGGATTTCCGCACCTGCGCCGGGAAGCGAATCGAGCCCGGCTTCGATCAGCGCGGAAAGGACTTCAGCATGTGTGCTTTTCTCCAGCTTTGTGATGTGTGCGATCTCCGGCGGACCCAATGCATGCAGCTTGATGTTCGGGAACATTTTTTTCAGGCCGCGGAACAGATCTGTATAATAGCTCAGTCCCAGGTCGGGATGATGGCCGCCCTGCAGCAGCAATTGTTCGCCGCCGTAACGGATCGTTTCCGTGATCTTGCGCCGGTATGTTTCCATATCGGTGATGTACGATTCGGCATGTCCCGGGATGCGGTAGAAATTGCAGAACTTGCAGTTGGCAATGCAAACGTTCGTTGTATTGAGGTTGCGGTCGATGATCCACGTGACTTTTTTCCCTGGCTTCTTCTTTTGTCTCACCTGGTTCGCGGCAAACATGAGCTCGGCCGTCGGCGCATTTTCAAAAAGAAAAACGCCTTCTTCGGCTGAAAGAAAATCGAGCTCCGTCGCTCTCTTCAGTAATTCGTCTGTTTTCATTCCCTGCTCGCTCATGGAAAAGGCGGTTGGCACTTCAACCCGTTTTGTTACTTTTAGTGCCCTCAAAATTACAAAACATGACCGTTCTCAAACGTGCTAAATCGCTTCCTGCTGAAACCATGCTGGTGATCATTGCCGGAAAAAAATCTTCCATGAACCGGTTTCGCCTTTCGGAAAGCGCGATCGCAGAGATAAACAAAGCCTGGGAATCCGACCGTAAGCAGGTGCAGGTGTCGAATGGAAAACAGCAGGTGATCGTCTGCCTCAAGGATAATTCCGCGGAAGCGCACACCAGGAAGGAAATGTTACGCCGGTCGGCCGCACAGGCGGTTACAGCGATCAACGAACAGAAAATTCAGCACATTACACTGGCCGATGCAGATGACAATACAGGCGAGATCCTCGCTTTTGCCGAAGGAATGCTGCTTTCCAATTACCAGTTCCTTCGCTATAAGGTGAAAAATCCGGCGAAGGACGCCAACTCGCTCACACAGGTCGATGTTTTTTCTGCAAGACTTAAAGACCAGTCGCTCGACAGGCTGAAGATCGTGATGCAGGCCACTTTCATGGCACGCGATCTTGTCAATGAGCCCGTCAGCACGCTCGATGCCGTAAAGCTTGCGAAGGAATTCCAGGAAATGGGAAAAGACGCCGGTTTCCGTGTGGAGGTTTTCGGCAAATCGAAAATCGAATCCCTGAAAATGGGCGGACTGCTGGCGGTCAATCGCGGCAGTGACATTCCGCCCACGTTCACCGTGATGGAATACAAGCCGCGCAATGCGAAAAACAAAAAACCTGTCGTGCTTGTCGGGAAAGGCGTGGTGTTCGATACGGGCGGCTATAACATCAAGGTCGGCGCCGGCATGGAAACAATGAAATGCGACATGGGCGGGGCCGCCGCAGTCGGGGCTTCCATGTGGGCCATCGCCAAAGCTAAACTTCCCGTGCACGTGATCGCGCTCGTTCCCGCTACGGACAACCGCATCAACGGAAGCGCGTACGTGGCCGGCGATGTGCTCACGATGTACAGCGGGCTGACCGTCGAGGTGCTCAACACTGACGCGGAAGGCAGGCTTATTCTCGCCGATGCGCTCGCTTACGGTGAGCAATTCGATCCGCAGCTGGTTCTCGAATTTTCAACGTTGACGGGCGCAGCCATGGCTGCCATTGGTTCCTACGGAATTGTGGCGATGGGAACGGCTTCCGAACGCGTGAAGCAAAAGCTCAAAACATCAGGTGAAAACGTCTATGAACGCCTGGCGGAATTTCCGTTCTGGCCGGAATACGATGAGCTCATCAAATCGGATGTCGCTGAAATAAAAAATCTCGGCGGACCTTACGGCGGCGCAATTACCGCCGGAAAGTTCCTGGCACAGTTTGTGAAATCTCCGTTCATGCATTTCGACATCGCAGGTCCGGCGTTTCTTTCCGCGAAAGATCATTACCGTCCCAAAGGCGGAACCGGCGTCGGCGTTCGCCTGCTTTTCGATTACTTCGCTTCGATCTGAAAATGAACTGCGCGCAGGGAAATGACCGCCGGTGCCTGTTGCACGGA
>DASTSF010000274.1:0-4623 GCA_035760825.1 Bacteroidia bacterium | reverse complement strand
AACCGCATTTCCGTCGGGCTTTCCGACAACATGCGTGATCTCGTCTGGGCCCTTCACCCGGAGCACGCCACGCTCGACCAGCTCGTGTCGCGCCTGCGGGAATTTTCCGGCGATCTTTCCGAAGAGATCGACATCCGTTTCCGACGGGATTTCCCGGCGTCTGTTCCACAGCAGAAAATCCCGAAGGAAGTGCTGCGCAACACGTACCTCGTTTTCAAGGAAGCGCTGCACAACGCCGTCAAATATTCCGGCGCGGAAGAAATAGTAATCGCGGTTACGATCAACCGTGCGGGCATTTCCATCGAAATCTCGGACAACGGGAAAGGGTTCGACGCGCAAGCTGAAGAAGGAAAAGGGAACGGGCTTGCCAACATGAAACATCGCGTTCATTCGGTGAACGGGAAGATCAGCATTGTCTCATCGCCCGGGAAAGGCGCGCGGATCGCGTTTTCCGTTCCTGTGTGAATCAGCAGGGGCAGCGCCAGCCGGGCACCCGGAACGAAGCGACGATCTTCCATCCGTCCGCTGTGTTGCGCAGAAGAGATTCATTTCCATCCCAGCCGAAAAAGAGCACGTCGGGCTCCGCACCAGGACCGTTATCGATCACGACAAAGTCGCGGTAGTCATCTTCGACAAGTGAATCCGGGGAAGCAGCCGCTTCTTCTGCAGCACCGGCAACCGTATCGTTTTTTCCGGGCACCGAACCGGCAGTGACAGTATGGCTGAAATTATTTTTCCCGGCCTGTCCGCCCTGCGTTTTTTTATCGCAGGAAACAAGAAGAAGAATGCTGAAAAGAAACAGGAAACGCTTCATGAAACGAAACTAAAACAGGAAGAGCAAACCCGGGAAAGAAAACGGACAAGCGTGGCAGGAATTGAGCAAATGTCCGTTCACACCACTATGCCCGCAACGAGAATATCATCCTGCTGCTCATTGCTCCCTTTCCACTGGAAAAATTCCTTTTCGATCAGTTCCTTCTGTTCGTGCGCAGGCAGGACGGCAATTTCCTGGAGGAATTTCCGGAAGCGTGCCGTCTGGTATTTTTTCATTTCGGGTCCGCCGAACTGGTCGGGAAAACCATCGGAAAAAAGATAAAGACGATCCCCGGCGGCGCAGGAAAATTCATTCGTACGGAAGCTCCGGAAACCTTCTCCCTTTCCGCCAACATAAATGCGCTCGCCTTTGAATTCCGTCATTTCTCCCTCGCGGAAGATCCATAAAGGGCGCCGGGAGCTGCTGAAGCGGATGAGATTCTTTCCGCGTTCTTTCACGATGAGCACGACATCCATGCCGTCGTTGCCGCCGGAATCGGCACTGTTCTGCTTGAGCATTTCGCGCAGGTCGTGATCGAGGCGGGAAAGGATCTCCCCGGGACCGGAGAGGCCGTTCTCGTTGATGCTGCGGTGGAGAAGGTTGTGGCCGATCATGCTCATGAGCGCACCGGGAACACCGTGGCCCGTGCAATCGGCGACAGCGAAAAATATCCTGCCGTCCTTTTCCGTCACCCAGTAGAAATCGCCGCTGACAATATCCTTTGGCCGGTAGAACACGAAGCTTTCCGGCAGGAGGCGTTTCATCTCTTCTTCCGAAGGAAGCAGCGCTTCCTGTATGCGGCGGGCATAGTGAATGCTGTCGGTGATATCCTTGTTCTTTTCTTCGATAAGGTCTTTCTGCTCGCTGATCTGCCGGTTGGCTTCTTCGAGCACGGAGGCGTGCTTCCGGTAGAGCTCTTTTTCATTCTCGAGCCTTTCCACTTCCGCCCTCACCTCCAGGTTGCGCATTTTCTTCTGGCTTTCCTCGTTGGTCAGGAGCCGTTCCGTTGCATGGAAGAGCTTGTAATACTTCAGCGCATCCTCATAGCGTCCCTGCGCTTCGCAGAGGCCGGCGAACGCTTCGTATGTATGCATGATCTGGAAATTGTTCCCCGAATCGATGCACAGGGAAAGCGCCTCCTCCAGGTTTTTTTCCGCCTCGCCGTACCGTTTCATCTGCGTGTACAGCTCGCCCATGGAAATGGAATTGTTCACCAGGTGCGTAACCTCGTTATTGGCTTTGCGCATCTCCCGGCTGCGCAGAAAATATGTTTCCGCCTCCTCGTAACGCCCGAGCCCGATGCAGCAAGAACCTGCGTTGCTGATGCAGCTGGCGACGTCGACCATGTCCCTGCGTTTTTCCATAATGGAAACGCCTTCCAGCGCACAGCGCAGCCCTTCCTCATATTGTTTGAGGTCGACATAAAGCGCGCTGAGATTCAGCAGCGCCCGTCCTTCCCCGGCGATGTAATCGCTTTCATGGCTGATCGCCTTGCTCTTTTCCAGCAATGTTTTCGCTTTCCGGAAATCGCCGCTTCGCAAAAGCACGACGCCCTGCGTCAGCAATGCATCCGCGATGAGCTGCGGTTTTCCTTCCTTTTGCGCAAGCCGCTGGTTCTCCTGGAAAACCTCGAGCGCCCGCGGAAAATCACTGAGGTAAAGAAATGTTTTCCCGATGAGATTGTTGCACGCGATCACGTTGGCATCATCATTCACCGCGCGGAAAAATGAAGCTGCTTCGTCGAGATAGATCAGGGCCTGCTGCGGGTTGCTGAAATAATCTTCGGCGCTGCCGAGCGCACGAAGCGCCAGTGCACGCTGACGTCCGTTGCCGGTTTTCTCCGCAATGGTGAACGCTTCCTGTGCATACGCGCGGCTTTTGGTGATGTTCGCCTGGCGCAGCAGCCACGAAATTTCATTGAGCAGGGGCAGACGCTCTTCTTCCGAAACAACAATGCTCAGTGCTTCTTCCAGCTCCGCGGTCTTTCCGGCGATATCCTCCTGCATAGATCGCTAAGATACTAAACAACGAATTCCGGGTTCCGGATTTTGGGTTTTGGTTTCAGAACCCCGGACTGGTTACCCGCCCGGGTTCACGTCGTCTTCCTATCTTGCGCTTCCAAATTATCCGTATGAAAAAGAAAATCCTGCTTCTCGGTTCGGGCGAGCTCGGCAAAGAATTCACGATTGCGGCCAAACGTCTCGGGCAATACGTGATTGCCGTCGATTCGTACAACGATGCGCCTGCCCAGCAGGTGGCCGACGAGCGCGAAGTGATCAGCATGCTCGATGGCGCTGCGCTCGATGCACTGGTGGCGAAGCACAGACCCGATATTATCGTTCCCGAGATCGAAGCGATACGCACGGAACGTTTTTACGAATACGAAAAACAGAATATCCAGGTGGTGCCGAGCGCACGTGCGGCGAATTACACGATGAACCGCAAGGCGATCCGTGATCTCGCGGCGAAAGAGCTGGGTCTCCGCACGGCAAAATATGCGTACGCAAAAACACCGGAAGAATTCCGCGCCGCCGTCGACGCGATCGGGATTCCGTGCGTGGTGAAGCCGCTGATGTCTTCGTCCGGGAAAGGACAGAGCGTCGTGAAGACGGAAAGCGACATTGAAAAATCATGGAACTATGCGATGACGGGAACGCGCGGCGACCTGATGGAAGTGATCGTGGAAGAATTCATCCGGTTCGAATCGGAGATCACGCTGCTCACTGTTACGCAGAAAAATGCGCCGACTGTTTTTTGTCCGCCGATCGGTCACCGGCAGGAGCGCGGCGATTACCAGGAAAGCTGGATGCCGCACCCGATGAGCGAAGCGCACATCAAAGAAGCGCAGGATATGGCGGAAAAAGTGACGCGCGCGCTTTCCGGCTACGGCATCTGGGGCGTGGAATTTTTCCTCGCGGCTGAAGGCGTTTATTTTTCGGAGCTTTCCCCGCGACCGCATGATACCGGCATGGTGACGCTCGCGAATACGTTAAACCTGAATGAATTCGAGCTGCACCTGCGCGCCGTGCTCGGACTTCCCATTCCTGAAACGGCTTTGCAGCGTGCGGGGGCCAGCGCGGTCATTCTCGCTTCGCAGGAAGGCGTGCCTGTTGTTTCCGGACTGAACGAAGCGCTGAACGAGCCGGACGTGGACGTGAAAATTTTCGGGAAACCCGTGATGCGCCCGTACCGCAGGATGGGCGTCGCGCTCGCGTGGGACAAGCCCGGCACGGACGTGATGCGGCTCGTGGAAAAAGCGAAAGCCGCCGCCGCGAAAGTGAAAATGCAGTGACCGTTCGGTATCCGCCCGGGAATACCGGGTGCGCAAAATGCAGCTTCAGTGTTTCATCGTTGAAACCGCGAGCGACATCATGTCCCAGAGAAAGTGACAGATGATCACAACTTTTATGTTGCGGAATTTCCAGTAATACAACGCGAAAATGAACCCGATCACGAACGGTCCGGCCAGCTGGAACATATTCCCGTAACCGAAATGCATCAGTCCGAACAGCACGGACGAAAGGAAGATCGCAAGACCGGAATTCCGGAACAGCAGCTCGAAACGCGAAAGAATATACCCGCGGAACGTCAGCTCTTCCATCACGCCGGCGGTAAGCGCGGTGAACACCATCAGTCCTTTGTTCGCCCTGAGGATTTCCGTCACCTCCTGCATCTTCGAACTGTCGCGGCTGAAGCCGAACCCGACGAGAATCAGTGCAACAAAGATCAGCGCGACGATCAGCGTGCCGTAAACGGCGAAGACGGAAACGAGGTACACCCACCAGTTGTATTTCTTTTCTTCCCACAGC
>DASTSF010000273.1:0-6283 GCA_035760825.1 Bacteroidia bacterium | reverse complement strand
TTCCACGATGTGCGGTATTTTTTTGCGGACAGCAACGTTCCTTCCCGAAATGCAGAGGTACGCCGCACGTTCGTAGATCACGTCGGGTTGAAATTCCTCCATGGCTTTTGCGAGAACAGCTTCGGAAATTTTATCCTCCCGCATCAGCCTGCGTTCCTTGAGTGTCCTCCACAAAAACCGGGGAATGATCTTTTTCAGCAGGCGTTTCCCGTTTCCGGCCGTTGCTCCGCCGGATGAAACAGGCATCTGCTCGCCCCCGCGGATGCAGGTTTTCACTTCATGGCCGGCTTCCCGGAAAGCACGGATCATTTCACGCATGTGCGTTCCGTAACCGGTCTGTGCCGACAGGTTCAGGGCGGGATGCGGGGAATAATACAGGATCTTCATGCGCTTCTCCTGAAAATTTTCCGGATGCGTTCGGCCGTCCGGAATCCGAAAAGCCGGAACAGAAAAATATAGCTCCTTGTGTTTACCGCTCCGGGCGACGGAACAAAATCGCGGGGGATCTGCGCTGAAAATACTTTTTCCGCCGCATCCTGCTGGTAAGGATATGCCATGCGTATCGCATCGAAAAGAAGCCGGAGGTAAACTTCGCGGTGGGCGGAAAATTCACGTGGCTGGTTTTCTTTCAGGAAAGTGATGACATCGCTCCGCAATGCCAGGAAACGCTTCCAGTTCTCACCGGGATTTGATGTGGAGATCGATCCTTCGCGCACATGCACTTCCGTTTCATTGTTCATCACGTGAAATACGGTTCCCCTGTTTTTCAGCATGCGGAAAATAAGATCGTATTCCTGGCTGCTTTTCAGCTGCGTGTTCCATTTTCCTGCAGCAAGCACCGCGCTTTTTTTCCAGAGATTGGAACAAGTACAGCCCAGCCTCGAACGCATAACACCGATCCACGGATCTTTTTCGCAGTTGATATCCTGCGTTCCGCCGGCTGAGATCCTGACGTATGGCGACACGATGATATCGGGATAATCGTTCTTCACGGCCTCTTCCACCTGCGCTGCGATCTTGCCCGGACCGATCGTATCGTCTGCGTCGAGGAACTGGATGTATTCGCCGGAAGCAGCGGCAAGCCCGGTATTGCGTGCCGACGATGCACCTGCATTGGCCCGGAGGATCAGCTTTATCTTTTTTTCGCTGTTGCCGGCGATCGCTTTGATCTTTTCCGCCGTATCATCCGACGAACCATCATCGACGCAGATGATCTCCAGGTCGGGATACGTTTGCGCCTGCACGGATGCAAGGCAACGCCCGATGAATTCACCGGCATTGAAACAGGGAATAATGACGGACACCCGCATAGCTGATCTCAGACTTTCATGTGAATATACAGGAACATGGGCACGATTTTATTTCGTCATTGCGATCAGTCGTTCCGCCGGGAAAGACGAGACGTCAAACGGCGCGTAAAAAAACGTTTTTTGCTTTTCGCTCATCCGGCTTTTTTCTCCGCCGCTGAACGGGTCGCTTTCAAAATCGTACAGCTCCGCCACACCCGATGCCGTGATCCCGCGAACATAATCTCCGTATTTCTCCGAAGGCAGCGCGATACTTTTTACGCCAAAACGGGCAGCATCGAAATGAGTGGTCGAATAAACGGAAAAATGAACGTCAGCCGACTGCATGAGGAGGGGAAGCGGCACCTGCACGGTTTTTACATTGGGCAGGTTGTCCAGCGGTGCATAATCGGCAAGCTGCTCATGCGGGTGCGGCTTCACGAGGAAAACACAGTTCCATCCTTTTTCCAGCGCGAGCGCGGAAAGCCGCCGCACAAGCAGGTCGTACTCGTCGTGCATGAATGTCTGCGTGCACACCAGCGCTGTTTTTTTTCCATCGATAAATTTCAAAACGGCATCGGGCAGCTTTGTGTCCGCGGGCGCGCCCTCATCGGCGTAATAGCCGAGCACGCGAACATGTTCTTCGCCGTATTCGGCTCCTTCCGCCAGCACTTCCTTCCAGTATTCCCCGTAAACGAAAATACGGTCGGCGAAAAGCGCCCGGTCGCGTATGCTGCGTACCTGCGGAGGGAATACGTAGAAAATATCTTCTTTCGCGATCAGCCCGTGCTGCAGTTCGACGCTGCGTACCCCGTTTTTTTTCATGGCGTAAACAAATCCTTCGCGGTGGTAGTGCATGACAAAAAAAACGCATTCCGGTTTCGCCGTTTGGAAGATGCGGTTCCACCCGCGCGCGCTGTCGAAAAAACGCTGGAACGCATTTTTCACGCTGAGTAATTCCGTTGCATTCAGCTTCCCGGTCTCGCGTATGCGTGTGAACGTGCGCCGCAAATGGTCCCGGAAGACCTTGTCATCCGCAGACAACGATTCCACCATCCCTTCAGCGAGCACGTCGCCGAAAGCAATGCCGCCGCTGTATGTTTTCCGCGACGATCCGTTGAGCAAAGCGGCGCTGCTGCCGAGGATGCGCATCAGCCGGCTGAAATAGAAAGAAACAAGCTGCCCGTTCTCACCGGGAGAACTTTTTCCTTCGAAATCCACGCACCAGGCGTTTTTGCCGCCGGCGGCCCGGAGCTCTTTTACCGCCTCGCCGGTCCCGCGTAATCTTTTCCTTTTGAGGAAAAGAAATGCACGATGAAAAAGCAACGAGGAAAAGACCGGTGTCCGTGCGGGGAAGCGCTCCGCATAATTTACTTTGAGTCCGTCGAGAACGACTTTCAGCAGGTTGACGTCGCCGCATTCGAAAACGGAAAGGTCCGGGAACTTCCCGTAAAAATCTTTTTTGAATTCGGTAAACGATCGCTCGTCGTGCGCCATAGTCGTCCGTTCAGACCAGGAGTCCTGCCGCAGCAAGCTCACGGATCGTATTTTCATAATCGAGGGCGCAGGTGCCGTTCTTCTCTGCGATCGCGACGAGATCATTGTTCCCGTCGGCCCATGACAGGAGATGAAGACGGCGGGAAAGCTCTTCCGCCCTGTTCTTCTGCGCGCCTACGTCGGGATAAAGTCCGCGCTTTCCAAGTTGCGGTTCGCAGAAAGGAACCGTATTCGTGTATTTCCGGTTCATCTCGTGCAGCTTCGCGAAACGCAGGTACATTTCCACCGTTTCCTCCATCGCGGCGAACGAAATGAACGACTTATTGTCGAGCGAGGTGTGGTATTCCGGGTAACGCTGGTACATCGTCCGCATGAGCGAACCTACGGGGAAGTTGAACCCGGGTGAACAATACTGTCGCTCGTCGCTTCCGCCGATCGCGAAATCGATCGCGGTGAATTTTTTCCCGGAATGTTTCAGCACATGCTCTGCGACATGATCTGCCGCCGAAAGCGGATCCTTTGATCTTTTATACGTGAACGCACCGGCATCACCTGCGCACGTGATCACATAACCCGCGCGGAGATTTTTTTTCAGCGCCGCGCCGTTCTTTTGCAGGAACGCGATCACGCCGATGGTTTCCGGGGCGAACACGAACCGGTAGGTAAATCTCCGTTCCGGGAGCGCAGCCAGCTTCGTGTACAGAAAAGCCGCCACGAGCGGACCGGAAAGCTCGTTGTTCGCCATGGACGGATGGCACACATAGGTGGAGAAAAGAATTTCCTCTTTTGTTTTTCCTTCGAGGACATGTTCGCCATACGTCAGCGAGCCATTTTCCAGCGAAGAGGCGATCTTCACTTTGTAAAGACCGTTTGCCGGCAGCTTCTCCCGTTCGCTGTGCGCCAGACAGAAGCCCCAAGTTTCCTTATAGTAGCTCGTCACGTACGGGATGGCGGACGGCATTTGCGGGATGGAGAACAGGTGCCGGTCAAGCTCATCGAATGTCATCTCTTTTTCGACCGGGATGCTGTAGTTCACAACGTGCAGGTTGTTCACTTTGAAATCGCATATTTTTTTCCCGTCCGGTGTAATGATGTACGCGTCGGTTATGTTCCATTCCTTCGGGATCGTCCAGTCGAACACTTCCGTGCCGGTCGGAACTTCCGTCAGCTGCAGCGGAACGATCTCAGACAATATTTTCAGCGATTCCCTCAGCCCGTTTCCCGTGATGCTCCGGCAGATGGGCCAGAGCCGGTCGAAATAGCTTTCCATGAGATGCCGGATATCCTTTTCGTTCATTTTTTTAAAGATACACATAAGGACAAAACGGGGATGCGCAGCGACGGCCTGCGAGCCGGATAAGATTTACCTTTGGATCTCCGTCATGGAAAAATCCTATTACGAAGAATATTACCGGTACGAAAGGTCTCACTGGTGGTTTACCGTCAGGAGCCGCATTCTTGAAAACACGCTTCGCAGGCACCTGCCCAAAGGGAAAAAACCGCGCATACTGAATATCGGCGTCGCCACGGGCGCCAGCACTGAAATGCTGATGAAGCTCGGCGAGGTGACTTCGGTTGAATATGACAAGGACTGCTGCGAATTCGTTTCCGGCATTCTCGGCACAAAAGTTTACAACGAATCCATAACCGCGCTGCCTTTCGGGGATTCTTCCTTCGACATCGTCTGCGCATTCGACGTGATCGAGCATGTAGCTGACCACGTGACGGCTGTTGCGGAAATGGAACGCGTATGCTCGCCGGGCGGACTGGTTTTCGTCACCGTTCCTGCGTTCATGAGCCTCTGGAGCAAGCACGATGTGATCAACCACCACGAGCGCAGGTACCGGCTGAAAGGATTACGCGAACTTTTCCGCCCGCGAAAAGGACATGAGGTCAGGTCGAGCTATTTCAACACGATCCTTTTTCCGCCCATTTTCATTTTCCGCCAGGCAGGCCGCCTCCTTTTCCGCAGGCGCAGCACCGAAGAAGCCACGTCGGATTTTGAAACCGTAAGCACTACTTCATTCACCGGGAAGATCATCAACCGGATGCTCGGCGCGCTTTTTTCCATGGAAATATTTCTTCTCCGCTTCATGCGTTTCCCGGCCGGTGTATCGATTCTCTTTCTCTGGCAAAAAGATTAATTTTACCCCGATCGTCTCCTGCCATTCATTCTCAGCCGTAGTACACGCAGGCCGGTTTCAGAAAATCGACGCGATGTTATGAAAATACTCGTCACCGGCGCGAACGGATTCCTGGGTACGCATGTGCTGCGGGCGCTGGAAAAAAAACACGAGGTGACCGGCCTTGTCCGCCGCGAAACCCGTCCGGGCGAAAGCCGCATGGTCGTTTTCCGTGATACAGACGACCCTGTGATCGAAAACGAGATTTCACGCGCGGAGGTCGTTCTCCACATCGCATCGCAGCTTCACGGTCCGTACAGGGAAATGTATGCGGCGAATGTATCTTTCACCAAAAAGCTCGTCGACCTGGCGCTGAAGCACGGATGCGCCCGGTTCATTTACATCAGCTCCGAAAATGTCACGCAGGGAAACAGTGACATTTATTCCACGACGAAAATGCTGGCCGAAAAAGAAGCGGAAAGGTTTCCCGGCGCGCTCATCCTGCGCCCCACGGTCATTTACGGACCGGGGGATGAAAAATATGTCGGGCGTCTCGCCGGGATCATCGCGAAATACCCGTTCGTACCCGTTCTCGGCGACGGGAAAGCGAAATTCCAGTTCATTTACGTGGAAGATATCGTGCACATACTCGAAAATGCGATAGAAAAACACATCACCGGCACCTGGACGATCGCAGGTCCCGAAAGCATCAGCTATGATCAGTTCATGCAGGTGCTGATGGAAGCGATGAAGAAAAAGAAACGGCTCCTTCATGTTCCGCTGTGGCTGCTTCGCCCGCTTTCTCATGCATTTAACCTCATATTCCGGGATCCCCCGCTTACACCTTCGCAGATCGACAACCTTTCCAAAGACAGAGCGTATGACATAAGCGGGATTTTAAAGCAGTTCAGCTACTCCCCCACTTATTTACGCACAGGTCTGCAAAAAATGCTGGAGAACATCGCATGAAAAGGGTTGATATCATGTTTCCCGTGTATTACGGAAATCTCCACGAAATACAGCCCTGCGTGGATGCCGTCATTCCCGCGTTCACCCGTTCGCTGGCGGAATACGACTGGCACATTATTTTTGCGGTGAACGGAAAGAATCCCGGGGAAGTGATCACGCTCGTGAAGAAGATCCACGAAACGCATCCCAACGTGTGGTACGATTACGCCGAACGCCCGGGAAAAGGCAGCGGGATCATTCACTCCTGGTCGGCGAGCCCGGCGGACATCATCGCGTACATGGATGTCGACCTTTCAACCGATATCGGTAATTTCCCCGACCTGGTGAAGGGCGTCGAAAATGGTTATGATCTCTGCATCGGCTCCCGTTATCACCCGGGCTCGGATGTTCAGCGCTCGCTCAAACGCA